>JAFYQR010000125.1 GCA_017559825.1 Thermoguttaceae bacterium
CGGCGGCGTTTTCGCTCGGCGTCGTCGACTTGGTTCGCTCGGCGCCGCGGTATTTGTCGTTTTACAACGCGACGCTCGGCGGGGTCGTCGGGGCGACGCGCCGCGGGATGGAGCCGACGTATTATTGGGACGCGTTCGACGCCGACGCGGTCGCTTGGTTGAACGCGAAAATCGCCGAGGCGCGAGCCGACGGACGGCCGTCGGGCGTTCTCTTCGGCTCCTTTTCGTCGCAAACGCTCGATTATTATCGCCGTTGGGGAACGCTCGCGACGTCGGAAATCGCGACGATTTCGGCGCCGCGAGCGTTGGATAACCGCGGTTGTTACGGGTTTTACGTCGTTCAGCGTCGCCCGACCGGTTTGACGCCGCTCGACTTCGCGCTCTTCAAAACGGCGCGTCCGCTTTATCGAGCGACGGTTCGAAATCCGTTCGAACGTCCGTTCGGCGACGGCGGCAAAGTCGTTTTGCTTGAAATTTACGACTTTGCCGACGTCGAGCGCGTTTTGTCGGGAATGCGAGCGAAAGCGACGACGAAAACGCCGGAAAATCGTTAGAATCGGAAAAGTAGACGCAAGAAAAGAAAAACGCCGACGCGACTTATCGACGCGTTGGCGTTTTGCGTTTTTACCAGCCGGTTTCCAAGAGGCCGACGATTTCAGCGGCGATTTTGTCGATCGCTTCCTGATGCGCCGTCGCGGTCGATTGGCCCGTTTCCGCGACGAGATAACCTTGACTCGAAACGTTCGCGCCGCCGTTCGCCAACGGAATCGCCGCCGACTCGGCCAAAATCGAGCCGCCGCGTCGCGCTCGCAAAACCGCTACGACCGCTAAATTCGCGTTTTTCTGCCGCGTGTCGTCGTATCGGTTGTACGCCGTAACGCTTTGCGTTTCCGAAACGAGACGAATCGAAAGCTCCGCGTCGGCTTCGCTCGGGCCGGCGAGAGAGTACGGCGTCTGTTCGGTAATCTTCTTGCAAACCGCTTCGGTCAGCCGCTCGCCGAAACCGGGGCGGTACGTGTCCGCCTCGATCGTCGGAACGAAAATCGTCTTGATATTTTCGTCGTAAAGCCCTTCCGGGCCGACTCGGTAACCGGCGCAACCGCCGAGCGTTAGGACGACGGCGAACGCCGCGGCGACGATTCCGACGAACGGACGACGCGGCGAACGGCGGCAAGTTTCGGCAAAACGCGCGGAATAAAACGACGACGCAAACATTCTAGGTTAGGTAAAGTAAGGAGGAAAAACGGGCGATTAATCGGCGAGACGAACGACGGCGCGACGATTTTAACGGTAAGGAAAACGAAGGACGCCGCGGCGCGAAACGCCGCCTCGTTTTCGTTTTAGCGACGTCTCGGCGCGTCCGGGTCGACGGCGACGTTCTTTCGCTCCGGATCGGCGGTCTTGTCGTTCGACGTTTCCGCGTCGTCGGCGCCGATGCGGTCGAGCGATTCTTCGCGGCGGGCGACGCGGGCGAGTTCCGCGGGGGGCGCTTCCTCGAAGTATTGGTTTTTCGACTTCGGAAGGAAGGGCGCGACCGGACGAATCCAAGCGAATTGGTCGGCTTCAGCCGGTTTTTCCGCGATCGTTTCGTAAGACCGGGCGGCTTCCGTCGCGTAATAACTGTTCGGAAATTCGCGAACGAGGCGGTTGTAATAAGTGCGCGCCGAGGCGAAGTTTCCGCGTTTCTCGTAATATTGGCCGACGGTGTAAAGTTGATACGCTTGCTCTTCTTTGATCTTTTCGAGTTCTTCGAGGACGACGTCCATATTCCCGCGACCGCTCTTTTGCGCCGTTTCGGCGAGGGCGCGCGCCTGTTCGAGCGGGGCCGTGTCGTAAAACGGGCCTTGATAGGACTTGTGGAGCGCGATCATCGCCAAACGGCAAGCGTCTTCGGCGTATTTGCTTCCCGGGTAGAACTCGTAAAGTTGCTTGTAATATTGCGCGGCGGTCGCGAACGCCCCGTCGCCTTGGTTGACGCCGCGACGCATGTGCGCGTTCGCCAACGCGAAAAGGGCCGCCGGCGCGAGTCCGGAGTCGGAAGCGTCGTTGAGGAAAATCGTCTCGAACGCTTTTTGCGCTCCGGCGAAGGAGCTGAAACGCGGCTTGTCCTTCTCGGTTAGGTTGACGCTCGGGACGGTCGCTTCCTCGGAACATTCGGTCCAATAACAGCCGATCGCGTAAAGCCGCTTCATCGCCGTGTTTTTGTAAATCGAGTTGGCGTAGGTCTTAACGAGCGCTCGGAAGCAAACGAGAGCGCGGTTGTAGTCTTTGTAGAAGAACCAACATTCCCCGGCGAAGAAGAGCCCGTCTTCTTCGATGAGCGTTCCGTATTCGCCGACGTTCTCCTTTTTCGAGAAGTCGCGACGCGGTTTGAGCGCCGGGCCCGGCCAGCGTTCGGCGGCGCGTTCGTAAAGGACGGCGGCCTCTTTAAGGAGTTTCGGTTCCTTCGTTTCGTAATATTCCTTTTGTTTTTCGCAGGCTTGCCGCATGTACTCGAGCGCGGCGCGTTCGTCCGGGCCCATCCCGAGCCAGCCGCGGATTCGGTCGATCGTGAGCGCGTATTTCGACCAATCGATCGGCGTCGGCTGCTCTTTTTCCCAGTCGTAAAGTTCGCGAGAGTACTCCTCGTCGGTCATCATGCCGAGATCGGCTGCGGTTACTTGGCGAATGAACGACGATTCGCGCTCTTGGCGGGCGAACGGGCCGTTCGGATCGTTGAAAACGTCGTTTGCGTTCGAAATCGGCTGGAGATAACGCGGCGTTTTTTCGAGCGTTTTTTGGCGCTCTTTTTGTTTTTTGACCCAATCGGCGTATTGCCGTTCGAGTCGGCGCTCGGTTTCTTCCTTGTCGGCGAGCGACTCGCGTCGCGGCCCTTCGACTTTGTCGCTTTCCGGCGCGTCGGTCGGCTCGCCGAGTTCGGCGCCTCCGGTCAAGAAAGCGGGAAGCTCGCTAACGGTCGGCGGCTCGGAGGTTTCGGCGTCGGACGCGGGAGAATCGCCGGGAAGCGGCCCGAGCGACGCTGGGTCGAAGACCGGGAAGGGCGCGTCGACGGCGTTCGGGGCGGTCGCGGACGATTCGGACGTCGGAAGCGGTTCGCTCGTTTGAGCGCGGAACGCCGCCGTCTTCGGGAACGCCGCGTCGAAAGCGACCGGAGCGGAAACTCCGGAGTCGCCGCAAAGTCGACAGCCGCCGCCGACGCTCAGCCCGAGAGCGAGCGACGCGACCGCGAACGGACGGGCGGCGAACGGCGAAAGAGGCGATTTTTTGCGTTGCGTCATTGCGAGCTTCCTTCTTGCGAGGAGGGACGAGGTTCGGGAGGTTGGGGCGGCGCCGGCGACTTTAGGGGACGCGGCGATTCTTCGGGTTCGGGCGATTCCGACGTTCGAAACGGTTTTGCGGGCGCTTCCGCGTTTTCCGGTTCCGACGGCGTTTCCGGTTTTGGGGTTCGGGACGATTCGATAAACCGCATAAAGTTGGCCGTTTTTAAGCGGCGATTCAACACGCAAGCGAGGTAGCGTCCGACCAAATCGCGGAACGCGGCGCGTCCTTGCGGCGAAAACTCTTCGAACGGCGCCGATTCGTCCCCGCCGGCGAGCGCGAGGGACGCCTCAAGGAGGCGGAACGCGGCGATCGTCGTCGGAATCAACTCGAAAAAATTCTTTTCGACTCGACAGCGAGCGCAAACGACGCCTCCTTCGCTTGGCGCGAAAAGGACTCGGCGATCCGGGTTCTTCACCGAATCGAGCGGAAGCTCCTCGCCGCATTCGACGCAAAAACGGGTCGACGGGAACTCGCCCAACGCGTCGAGAAGACCCGCTTCGTAAGCGGCGAGTCGGCGCGGAACGTCGTCGTCCGTTTGGAAGCGAGCGAGCGTCGCGTCGGCCAAGTCCCAAAGCTCCGGGTTCGGCTCGTAGTCGAGCGTCGCGGCGTCGAGCGTTTCGGCGAGGTAGTAACCGGCGTACAGCCCGCGAAGGTTGCGGCTCGTCGGACGAAAACGACGAACGAGCTTCGCTTCGGTCAACAGGTCGAGCGCGTCGGATTTTTTCCGAATGAAGGATACCCGAATCGAGGCCAGTAGGTCAAGAGATGTTTCGAACGGATTTTTCAGCCGTCGCGCCCCCTTCGCCAGCCCGCGAACCTTGCCGAAATCGCGGGTGAAGAGCGTAACGATCGAGCTCGACTCGCTGAAATCGACGGTTCGAACAACGAGCGCGTCGGTGGTTTCGATGCTCATACGGGCCTCGGCGGCGTGAAAACGGGAAAATAAGTTGAATAGGAAAAACGTCGCTTTTTGCGCCGATTCGACGACGCAGCGCAAAAA
>JAFYQR010000126.1 GCA_017559825.1 Thermoguttaceae bacterium
CGAAGCGACTCGTTAATCTTATCACCGTTTTCGTTTTCGTCAAGAGCTTTTTTGAAAATTTTTTATTTTCGTTTTCGCTTTCGACTTCTCGCTCAAAAGCGGTCGACGGCGGTTGTCGTCGCGGTCATTGCCAGCGACAGGCAAGAATATACCCCAAGAACAAAAATGCGCAAGAGGCTTTTTTCAAAAAATCGCCGAAAAACGTTCTTTTTCGGGAAGACGGCGGCCTAACGAGCATTTTTAAGCAGGCGGCTGCGTCATTCCCCCTCTTGACGCGCCGCCCATTTTGTCTAGTCGCTTTAAATTAACAACCCAAAATCTCGCGCTAGCGATTTTGCGTCACTTTTCCCAAACAAAAAGCGTTCCGTGTCCCGGCAAAATCCAGAATCCGGCCTCCAACTCCGCTTCGGCGACCGGACGCGCGACGCCGTCGACCGGCGAGACGATTTTCAACGTCGAAAAGCCGTTCGGTTTCGCAAATTTCACCTTAACAGACGTTCCGAAGTTCAAGTTGACCGCCAGCGCCGCGACCGAGTCGCCGTTCTTTTGAACGAACTCGCCGACCATTATCTTCGGCGTTTCCCCTTGCGAGTAAACGCCTTGCGACGAAAACGCCGCCGTCAAATTCGGCAAAACGCTCGTCGGAAGGGGCGGCAAATCGTCGGTTTCCGTTATTCCAACCGCCGTCGAGCGCCAGCCTTTCAGGTAAAGCCCGAGCGCCTTCGCTTGCGTATTGATTTCGCGCATGTACGTCCACGAAAGCGTTTTGTTCCCGTTTTTGTCGATCGGCGAACTATGCCAGCCGAGCGGATAATAAAGGAACCATGTCAGCCCCTCCGCTCCGGCGGCCAACGCCGTATACGCTTGGCACGCGTAACGGGCCGGCGTCGGCGGCGACGAATCCTTCATAATACACAAACTCGACCCAATATACCAAAACGGCAGCCCGTACTTCTGCGCGACCTCCCGCACCTCAAACAAGTCGTCGAAATGACTGCGTCCCCGTTTCCAGTCGCGCAAATCCTCCGAATACTCGATCATATAATTATCGTAACTAATAAACTGCGGCTTCACCTCTTGGACGTAACGCTCGAGGTACTCGCGGTACGAACGCGTTCCCATCTGCGAGTCGACGTCGGCGCCGATCGTCGACGCGTAACCCGGATACAGGTTAATATAGGCAAGTTTTCCCGGAGCGTATTTCTTGATCGCCGCGACCGCCGCCGCCAACGAACGGAAATGATACGCGCCCGGCTCGTCGGTGATCGAGTACCCCAACACCGTCGGATCGTTCTTCGTCGACTCGACGCGTTCTTTGATTTTCGCGTCAATTTCCGCTAATTTGGCGTTAATTTCCTCCTCCGAAAGCGGGCGATCGTCGAAGCGCTCGACGTTCGCTTCGAGGATACACTTCAAGCCAAGTTTGCGGCAAACCTCGACGTCCTCGACGTTTCCGATAAACGCCGACATCGTGAAACCGCACTCGGCCATGCCCGCGAGCCCTTCCGGAATCGGCTGGTACTCCGCGCCCCAATGCGCCAAATGGTCCCAAGGAAAGAGCGGAAAAAAGTCGTCCGGCAAGACGAGCGGCTCGAGCCCAAGCGACTCGGCGGTCGCGTTCGGGTCGTAAGTCGACGCTTCGTCTTGCGCGACTTGCGCCGCTTCCCCAGCCGCTTCATCTTGACTATTCCGCCCGTCTTGCGCCCAAGCGAACCCGGCCAACCCTACGCCGAGCCCAAGCGTCAGCGCCGCCGACGCGCCTCTTTTCCAACGTCCGTTTTTCATCGCGAAACCTCCGTTTGTCAACCTTTGCGAAAGCGACCGTCGTTCCGAAAACGGTCTTTCGGCAAGCGAGAACGCGAAGTTCGCCCCGCTCGTCGCCGCCATTATACCAAAACGCAAGGCGCCGCGCCAACGTTTTTTCGCCTTCGAACGCCGTTTTTGCGAAATTTTTCCCTCGCCCGTTTTCGCTATTTCTCCTTACTTGCCTTTTTTCGCGTTTTCGTCGTCAAAATCGACGCGTTTTTCCTTAATTTCTCTTTTAACGCCGCCGAGTTTCGCGATTTTTTAGCAACCGCCGCCCGACGTCGCCCGATTTTCTAAAATCTTTACCAACAATACCTTACAACAACCGCCGTCGTTTGAAGCGCCGCTCGCTCTTTCCGACGTTTAACGAAAAATTCTGGAAAATCTGAGAAATTTTTTATTTTCCCCCTTTACGCGCCGCTTTGTTGGGCTATAATACAAGCGTCGATTAAAGAAACGACGTTTTTTGATCGCGGGATGGAGCAGCTGGTAGCTCGCGAGGCTCATAACCTTGAGGTCGTAGGTTCAAGTCCTACTCCCGCAACTGATTAAGCGCGACGTAAGCGATCGAGCGTTTAATCGTTTTGACGAAGTTTGATTCGTCGTTTTTGATCGCGGGATGGAGCAGCTGGTAGCTCGCGAGGCTCATAACCTTGAGGTCGTAGGTTCAAGTCCTACTCCCGCAACTGAAAAGCCGTCGAGAAATCGACGGTTTTTTTATTTCTTGCGTCTTTCTCCGCATTTTTATTCTTCTCGCCGTTTATTTTCTTTTCCGACTTCGTCCGACGCGCCGCGTCGTCGTTCCGTCGCCCAACCAATATTTGCCCCTCGTTTATCCCCTTGCCCCGGTTCGCCGCCGTCGTCGCATCCTCCCCCGGGGGATACGTTCATTCTTGTCGCCGCGCTGTTTCGCGTCGTTTCGAATTTTACGTCGCGCTCGAGTCGTCGCCCGCCTTTCGCTCGCTTTTCTTTCGTCGAAACGTTCGGCTCTTTTCCTTAGGTTTAAAAGGCGCCCGTCCTGTTCGAAACGCGAAAATACGGTAGAATATCGTTAAGGCGCGGCGTCGACGTTTCGTTCGACTCCGGTTTCGAGCGGTCGATCAATCAACGTCGAACGCCGCGACGGGAAAACAAACGATCCAAAGAGTTTGCGCAAACAGCGCAAATTGCTTAAAATAGACGCTTCACGCAATTTAAGAAAGGTTTAACGCATGACCGACGCGCTTTCGGCTCGCGATTATTTTCAAGCGTTCGACGTGTTGAACGTCAACGGTAAAAAATACGGCTACTATCGCCTCGCCGCGTTGGAGGAACGCGGGTTGACGAAACTCGCCGCGCTCCCGTACTCGATTCGCGTTCTTCTCGAAGCGACGCTGCGCAACTGCGACGAATTCGCGGTTTCGAAAGCCGACGTCGAAAACTTGGCGCGTTGGACGCCGAACGATCTCGGAACGCTCGAAGTTCCGTTCAAACCGGCGCGCGTCATTCTGCAAGACTTCACCGGCGTCCCGGCGGTCGTCGACTTGGCCGCGATGCGTTCCGCGATGAAGCGTCTCGGCGGCGACCCGAAAAAAATCAACCCGCTCATTCCGGTCGATCTCGTCGTCGACCACTCGATTCAAACCGACTACTTCGGTTCCGCCGATTCGCTCCAAAAGAATATCGACCGCGAATTCGAACGGAACGCCGAACGTTATTCGCTCCTCCGTTGGGCGCAACGTTCGCTCGACAACTTCAACGCCGTTCCGCCGTCGGTCGGGATCATTCACCAAGTCAACCTTGAATTCCTCGCTCGCGTCGCGTCGACCGTTGCGAACGACGAAACGAAAGCGGCCGGCCTCGACGGTCTCGTCTTCCCGGACTCCGTCGTCGGCACCGACAGCCACACCGTTATGATCAACGGCCTCGGCGTCCTCGGTTGGGGCGTCGGCGGGATCGAAGCGGAAGCGGTTATGCTCGGCCAACCTTACTACATGCTCGCGCCGCAAGTCGTCGGTTTCGAGTTGAAAGGTTCGCTCAAAGCGGGCGTTACCGGCACCGACCTCGCGCTGACGATCGTTCAAATCCTCCGCAAAGAGGGCGTCGTCGGCAAGTTCGTCGAATACTTCGGCGACGGCGCGACGAGCCTTCCGGTCGCCGACCGCGCGGTTCTCGCGAATATGGGCCCGGAATACGGCGCGACGACCGGTTTCTTCCCGATCGACGAAAAGACGCTCGACTTCCTCCGCGAAACGGGCCGCGACGAAGAAACGGTCGCGCTCGTCGAAGCCTACTCGAAAGCGCAAGGCCTCTTCCGCTCCGCCGACGCGCCGACGCCGAACTACACGAAAGTCCTTACGCTCGACCTCGCGACCGTCGAACCGTCGTTGGCCGGGCCGAAACGTCCGCAAGACCGCGTTCCGTTGAGCGAAATGAAGTCGGCGTTCCAAAAATCGCTCCGCGCGCCGATCTCCGAACGCGGTTTCGCCCTCTCCGAAGAGGAAGCGAACAAAAAGGTTAAGGTCGTTTGGGACGGTTCCGACTGCCCGGAATCGCCGCGCCTTCCGAAAACCGGCGTCGACGAAATCGGCCACGGCGCCGTCGTCGTCGCGTCGATCACGAGCTGCACGAACACGAGCGCGCCGCGTTTGATGATCGCCGCCGGTCTCCTTGCGAAGAAAGCGGTCGAACGCGGTTTGCGTCCGAAATCTTACGTCAAAACGAGCTTCGGCCCGGGCTCCCGCGTCGTCGTCGACTATCTGAAAAAGGCCGACCTGATGACGCCGCTCGAAACGCTCGGCTTCAACGTCGTCGGGTACGGCTGCCTCACCTGCATCGGGAACAGCGGCCCGCTTCCGGAACCGGTCGCGAAGGCGGTCGTCGAAGGCGACTTGGTCGCGTCCGCCGTTTTGAGCGGCAACCGCAACTTCGAAGGCCGCGTCAACCCGTTGGTTAAGGCGAATTACCTCGCCGGGCCGCCGCTCGTCGTCGCGTTCGCGCTCGCCGGGACGACGAATATCGACATGACGACGGAACCGCTCGGCTTCGACCAAAACGGCGCTCCCGTTATGCTCGCCGACATTTTCCCGTCGAACGAAGAAATCGACGCCGTCGCCAAAGACGCGCTTGACGGCGAAGTTTACGCGGCCAACTATCGCGGCGTTTACGACTCGAACCCGCTTTGGAACGCGATTCCGACCGAAGAAAGCGAACTTTTCGACTGGAACGCCGACAGTACTTACGTCCAAGAGCCGCCGTTCCTCGCCGAAATGACGAAAGAAGCCGAAGAGCCCGCCGCGATCGCCGGCGCCCGCGCGCTTCTCGTCCTCGGCGACAGCGTTACGACCGACCACATCAGCCCGGCCGGCGCGATCAAGAAAGACTCTCCGGCCGGTTCGTTCCTCCTGAACTCCGGCGTCGAGTTCCGCGACTTCAACAGCTACGGCTCGCGCCGCGGGAACGACCGCGTCATGACCCGCGGCACCTTCGCCAACATCCGCATTCGCAACCTGTTGGCGCCGGGCACCGAAGGCGGCGTTACGAAGTTCCTCGGCGTTTCGGCCAACGACGGCCCGGTCGAAAGCGTTTACGACGCGGCCCTGAAATACCGCGAAACGAAAACGCCGCTCGTCGTTTTGGCGGGCGCGGAATACGGCACCGGAAGCAGCCGCGACTGGGCGGCCAAAGGGACGACGCTTCTCGGCGTCCGCGCCGTTATCGCGTCGAGTTTCGAACGCATCCACCGCGGCAACCTCGTCGGGATGGGCGTTCTTCCGCTCGAATTCGTCGACGGTCAAACCCGCGAATCGCTCGGCCTGACCGGGACGGAACTCTTCGACATTCCGACGCTTAGCGACGATTTCGAACCGCGTTCGGAAATTGAAGTCGTCGCGACGTCGACGGAACCGGCGACGCTCGGTCAAAAGAAAACGTTCAAAGTTCGCGTCCGCATCGACGCGAAAGTCGAACTCGTTTATTACAAGAACGGCGGCGTTTTGCAAACCGTTCTGCGTCAACTCTTGACGAAGTAAACGCCGACGTAAAAAGCATTTAAACGTTTTCGCAAGCGCCGTCCGACGTTTCCCCGACGTCGGGCGGCGCTTCGTTTTTTCCTTTTCTCGCCGTTTCGCTCGCGTCGCGTCTTTTGCGACGACGGGACAAAAAATTTCTTTTTTCGGCAAAAATTTTTATCTTCCGGCCTTTTTTGCTTGACATTCCGAACGCGACGTCGAATAATATATTACAAGCGACAACAAACCTGATCGCGCCCCCGGTTCGTTCGGAGCCGCGGTCGTTTTTAACCACGTTCAACGTAAGGAGAACCCGATGTCGCCCGAAACGCCCTCCGTCGCAACGCCGCCGTCTCCGCCCGCCGCCGTCGAAATTACCGCGAAGCCCGAAACGCCGAAACGCCGTCTTTTCTCGGTTTTAACGTCGAAACCGCTCCTTTGGACGGTCGCGATATTGGCGCCGCCGCTCGCTTACGTCGCGCCCATCGGATTCTTTCTCGGAGAGTTCCTCGCCGCCGGTTCCTTGCCGACGGTCAAGTGGGAGCTTCCGTTTGATATGGTCGTCGCGGTCCCGCGCGAAACGCACAACGCGGTCCTTACTCTCGTTATGGGGTTGGCGGTCGCCGTCTTTTGGCTCGCGGCGCCGCTCGGAACCGTCGCGTCGGTCGGAGCGTTCCGCCGGAGCCGCCGCACTTGGGCGAAGGCGCTCGCGACGCCGCTAATTGTCGCAAACGTTTGGCTTTTGCTTACGCGCCCCGGGGTATTTTTACTTGAAGACGTCGCGCCGGAATTTGTCGTCGATTTTTTATTGTCGATTTAGGTCGGTCGACGTCGGCGACGTTCGCCGCCGATTTTTTAAACGTCGTTAAACCGACGGAACCGCGCTCGTTCCCGAAAACAACGAAAGGCTTTGTTATGTCGAATCCAACGCCCTCCGCCGCTCCCCGCGACGTCGCGCCGCGTCCCGGTTTCTTCGTCGATTTCAAAAGTTGGCCGTTCGAAACGTCGACGTTCGCGGGACTTGCGCTCGCGCCGCTCCTTTGGTCCGCGCCGGCGCTTTTTATGCTCTTCGCCTGGAACGACGAGCTAACTTGCGCGGAAATCTTCGCAACCTTTCCCCTCGCGGTCGTCTTTCTCCTCGCCGCGCTTCCGACGGCGCTGCAATGCGTCGCGACGGTCGCCCTTTGGACGCGCGTTCGGCGACTCGGCGTCGTCGGGACGATTTACGCCGTTTTAGCGACGTTCGTTAACGCCGCGCTCCTTTGCGTTTTCGCGAACGCGCTTCTTTAACGCCGCTTCCGAAGGAGTCTACAATGCCCGAACTTGAAAAAACGTTCTCCCCTTCCGCCGACGCTCGCCGCGACGCGCCGTCGCGCTCCGGTTTTTTCGCCGATTTAAGCTGTTGGCTCTTGAAAGCGCCGACGCTCTCGCTCGTCGTCTTCGCGACGCCGTTTTATCTCGCCGCGTCGCCGCTCTTCGCCCTTTTCGCGATCAGCGAACCGACGACGGAACGCGAAAAATTTTTATCGAGCGTCGGAATCGCGATCGTTTCCCTTTGCGTTAGCGTTCCGCCGCAACTCGCTCTCGTCGCGCTGATCGGCCTTTGGATTTACGCCTGCCGACGCGGCGCCGGACTCGGCGCGAAAATTTTCGTCGCGCTGTTAACGCTTCCGTATTTGGCCGCGGCGACGGTTTGCCTTTGGGCGCCGTCCGCGCTCGAAGTTTTGCGAGGTTTTAACGCGTCTTGACGTTCGCCGAACGCGAGCGCCGATAAAAAAACGCCGTCGCGAAAAGAATCGCGGCGGCGTTTTTTGTCGGCGGTTCCTATAAAGGCGGCGAAACGAAACGACGTTCGGCAAGGAAACGTCGCCGTCCGCTTCAAAGCGCGCCGTCGCGAAACGACGCGGGTAAGTCTCGAAACGTTCGTTAACGTTTCGCCGCTTTTCAGAACAGAAAGATTTCCCGCCCTTCTATTATTAAGAGAGGCTTTTTTAACATTTTTTTGCGCAAAAACATTCATTTTTTGAATAAATTTATCGCTCGCTCCGACGAACGCCGACGCGAAATCGAACTTTCGGAAGCGCGCCGTTAAAAAAGAAAATCGCGCTCCCCCAGCCGCCGCGGCAAAGAAATCGCGCTAGACGCTCCGTCGCGACGAGACAAGAAAAATCGCCGGACGCCCCCTCGAACGGCGCAAAACAAGAACGCCGAAAAGCCGACGTCGAACGAATCGACGTCGGCTTTTCGTTAGCGAAGATTTATCGCGAACCCGCGCTTAACGGGCTCGCGCTTAGTTTCGCTTATTTCGGCAACAAAACGGTCGCGTTTTCTTTGAACGACGTGTGTTTCACTTCGCCGCCGTTGATCGTGTAGGCGATGCGGAGCGTCTTCACAACGTTCGGCGTCGGGTCGCCAAAGACGTCGTTGTACTTGCCGGTGATCGTCAGGAGACGGGAACCGTTGAAGTGCTTCTTCACTTTGTCGAGGACGTCGACGCGTTTCGCTTCTTCTTCCGGACCGTAATTCGCGCCGACCAATTCGACTTTGAAGCCTTCTTTCTTGACTTCTTCGAGCGCTTCGCGAAGTTGTTCTTCGGCGACGCGTTTGTTCGGGTCGAAGTTTTTGTCCGGGTTCGGCAGCCATTTGAATTCGCCAAGCTTGCTCGTGTCGCCGTCTTGACGAATGTCGAAACGGTTGATGCGCGGAGCGGTGGCGATACGCGGACGAATCGGCGGAATCGTGCTGACCGCGACGCTTTCCGGGTCGTACATTTGACGAATTTCTTCTTCGCCGAGGTACGGGCCGTTGCAGTCGATCCAAGCGAGGAGACGTTCGCGGGCTTCGCCTTCGACCTTAACGCCGTGGTGTTCGCCGCTCGTCGCGTTGTGGAAGAGGCGGCTGACCGGCGAGTAAGCCGAGTACGGCGGGAGGGTCTTCAGGTTGTCCGGGTCGTTCGCGCCGTAGGCTTCGACGATGAAGAGACCGGCGATGTTCTTCGGAACGTTGCGTTCGTCGCGCGGTTTCGCGCCGCCCCACGGGGTTTCGCCGCCGACGAACGTCATGTACGGTTCGTTGAACGGGCTGACGTCGTTCGGACGGTGGTGAACCCAGCCCCACCAACCTTTGGTCGACGGACGCCAAGTCATGTTGATCGTTTGATACGCTTTGTTTTCCGGGTCGCCGTGGCACTTAATGCAGTACTTTTCGATGACCGGGTCTTGGACGAAGCGTTTGTAACCGATCGATTCTTCCGTGCCCCAGGACGGCGGAACCGGTTTGACCGGCGCTTTCGTCGCGGCGATACCGGCTTGCGCGCCTTCTTGCGCGAAGTTTTGTTGGGTGGCCATCGTCGATTCGTGGCAACCCGTGCAACCGCGTTCTTCGCCCGGCATCACGTTCGTGAACGTGCGCATGACGTGAATCGCGCGGCCTTCGGCGTCGAGCATTTCAAAGAAGAGCGCTTCCCCCGGCGGAACTTCGAAGCGGATCGAGCCGTCTTCTTCGATCGGAACGACGCCGATGATGCGTTTGACGCCTTCCGCTTGGAAGACCGAAACGGCCGGGCCGTCGTGTTGAACGGTTTTATTCCAAGTGGTGTACGTTTTCGGGTCCATTTGGATAATGCGGATCGCTTTCCCGTTTTTCTTGAGTTCCGGGAATTGTTCCGTGCCTTCGAAAACGTTGTTGCTGTAGAGGACGCCCGGCGCCGGTTTTTCGCCGGAACCGATCTTCGGCCATTTGACGACGTCCGGTTTGACCGGGTAGAGGCCTTCGCGGTTGACGATCGGCATCGCGTGGTAGGCGTTGTACTTACCGCGGTAGATAAGTTCCTTGTTGCCGTACACGTCCATCAGGTAAAGACGGAAGAACCAGTCGTTGTGCGGACCGTTGTAAAGGTGGCCGCCTTCGCGAGCGCTGACGAGGAAGACTTCTTCGCTGAGCGGATACGGGGTTTTGTAGGCGTAAATTTTGCCGGATTCGTGGTAATCAACCTTCGCGGCCGGGTCTTGCGGACCGTTGCCGACTTCGGCCCAAGCGACTTCGCGGGTAACGCGGTCGAGGCCTTTCGGATAGTTGAGACCTTCGGACGGGTCGATGATCCCGATCGAGCCGTTGAACCAAGCGTGGTGGCCGAGACCGGTGAAGATGACCTTGTTGCTGCCCGGAATGGCGCGGGCTTCGGTGAGGACGTCCGGCCAAGTCGATTGGTTGCCGTAGAAGGTTTGTTGGTTGGTGCCGTCCGGGTTCATCGTCCAGAGGGATTGGACGCGCCACAGGGCTTTGTCCGTGTATTCCCAACGGGTGAAGATGACGCGACCGTCTTCGAGCATGCTCGGGAGGTATTCCGGTTCGCCGTTGGCCGAAACAACGTAAATGTTCTTGCCGTCGGCGTCGCAGCGCGAAACGGCGAAGGAGTGCGTCATCGGCATGCAGCGGACGTAGGAGTGTTGACGGCTCGAGCAGAACGTGATTTTACCGTCCGGCGTGTAGATCGGGTCGAGGTCGTCGTAGTCGCCGAAGGTCAATTGTTTCAAGCCGGTGCCGTCGATATTGACTTCGTAGAGGTGGAACGACTTTTCGCCTTTCGGTTGGAAGCTGAACAGGAGCTTGGAGCAGTCGTAGGAGACGTCCGGACGCCAGAAGCTGCCTTCGTGGCCTTTGAGAACGTCGAAGACTTCGCCGCCCGGGTTCAGACCGACGATCAACATGCGCCCGCCCGGTTCCGCCATGAAACCGTTGCGGTGGCGCGCTTCGTGGCCCCACTCGTCGGTGGCGTCGCCCGGTTTCCCTTTCGGGTACGGGTTGTCGATGAGGACGATCTTTTCAAAGTCGATCAGCGGGTTTTTGAAGGTGATTTCGCGTTTGACTTTGCGAACGGCGATATAAAGTTCCTTCGCCGCTTCTTCGGTTTCTTCGGCGGCGTCGATTTTCTTTTCGAGCTCGGCGAGCGCGGCGAGGTCGGCGGCGAAGTCGACTTCGTCTTCGTAGTCGGCGACGATACGGTCGGCGATAGCGCGAGCGTATCCGATTTCGAGCTTGGCCTTTTCAAAGGTCGGCTCGTTGTCGCATTGGAACAACCATTCGGTTTCCAGTTGCTTCATTCCTTCCGGCGTAATGTCGGCGGCAAAACCGACGGTCGCGGTCAAGGCGAGCAACAAAGCAAGCAACGTTTGCTTCATAGCGTTTTCCTTAGCGGTAAGCGGGTAATCCGTCGCGGATTCAAAATCGAACGGTCGCGACCGGCGCGCCTCGTCGACGATTTCAAAACAGCGTAAACGTAACAAAATTCCTCGCCGCCCCGTTTCGAGCCGCCGCCCTTCTCGCCCATTTCGGCAAAATTTCAAGCGACCCGCGAACGTCGTTCGACGACAAAACGCAAATTTTGCCTCAAACTGTCGGCGCAACTTATAATTTACCTTAAGAATAAACTCGCGTCAACGACCGAACGCTTGACTTTCGCCGAGATAACGCGATTTTTTACTATTTTTCGCCAAAAATTTCCTTTCTTCGACGCAAACGCCGCGACGTCCCTCTCTTTCGCAATCCCCTTTTATTTCGTATATTGCCCATCTTTCTCAAACTAACGTCGTCGCGTTCGCGGCGGCCGAGCGGCTCGACGACGCAACGCGACCCAAGCGGCGGAAAGAACCGCGAATCCGACGACGATCGCGGTCGGCGAAACGGGCGCTTTCGGACTCGCCGGCTCTTCCGGAGCAACGCGAACGACTCGCCCGACCAACACCGGAACGCGTCCCCAAGGTCCCGGCCCGGTCGGATCGACAACTTGAGCGGTTTGCGCGTTTTGAGACGTTTCGGCGTCTTGGAGCGTTTGGGCGTCTTGCGTCTTTTGCGCCGACGTTTTGTACGCCCAAGTCTTCGTAAACGCGCCGACAAACTCGATTTCGCGCCGATATTCTTTTCCTCCGCCCGTTTTCAAACCGTCGGGGAGTTCCGGAACGCAAAGAACGAGCGGCCAACCTTGCGAATCGTTAGCGAATAGGTAAAGTTGGTAATATTGCGCGATTCCAGTCGCCGCGACGACGTCCGGGTCGTCGACGAGAACCAAGTTCGCCCGCCGAACGCGCCCTCGCAACGTCGCGACGCGACCTTGATATTCTTCCGGCCGATTGAAAAGCGCGACAATTTTTTCCGCGTCCGCTGAAAAACGCAAATTCGGCGCTAAAACAGGCTTTTCGTTTCGAAGCGACTCCCGGCGAACGGCGGCGAGCGTCTCGTAAAACGGGCGGACGTCGGCGCTCGTCCAACGGAGCGTTCGGGCGATTTCCCAACGTCGCGTCGGGTCTTTTTCGGCGGTCAGCGCGCGGATCGGATAAACCGGCGCCCCTTCGAACGCCGACAAATCGACGCCGAGACGACCGAGCGGAGCGTCGGTCGGGAACCAACCGACGCGAGCCGCCAACGCGACCGCGCCGTCCGCTTCTCGTCCGAAACAAACGCCGAGTCCGCCGACGCGCTCGCCGACGCCTCCGTTCCCCCGTTCGCTCAATTCCGCCGAACCGCCGCGTTCCGCCGCGTTTGCCGCGTTTGCCGCTTTGTCCTTTTTCCCTATTTCTCCCCGTTTGCCGTTCGCGTCGAAAAAACTCGGCGGCGCGGCGAATTTCGGAACGTTCGGCGAATAAACGACGAGCGTTTCC
>JAFYQR010000127.1 GCA_017559825.1 Thermoguttaceae bacterium
GAATTTCGCGAACGAGCGTTTCGTTAAAAACGAATTTCGGCGTCGTTTTCGCCGGAACGAACGGGCGCCCGGCTCGCGTCGTCAGCTCGATTTGCGTCGACGACTCGGCGCGGAGTTGGAGCGCGTGCGCGCCGCGCGGCTCGTTCGAAAGATCGAGGGGCGAAAGGGCGTCGACTTCGACTTGGCGGTCGAACGGCTCGGCGCGTCGAGCGGCGATCGAGACGCGCGTCGGGCGGTCGGACGGCGCCGCGGTTGGAAACGAGAGAACGAGCGTCGAACGACCGCCGCGCTCTTCGCGGCTCCAACCGAGCGGCTCGTCGCCGGACGTTTGAACGGCGTCGATTTCCCAATCGGAGCGAATCGGGACGGCGAAACGCGTCGCGTTCCGTCGGTCGAATCGAACGAAGAGCGTCGTTTTCGCCGAGATTTCGTCGTTCGCGACGAGGCAGTCGGTCGCGCTGTCGAACGCCGTCGACGGTGGAAGCGTTCGGAGCGAAACGACGACGCTCGCGTCCGGTTTGAAAAATTTGAACGCGAAAAAGTCTTGGCCCTCTTGGCGAGCGCGGAGCGGGTCGCGCGCTTGAACGGCCTCGATCGGCGTCGTCGACGCGGCTAAAAGCGGGCGGACGACCGTCAGACGGCAGAGCGTTTCCTTCCAAAAAAGCGCGTCCGATTCGAGTCGAACGGACGGGAGCCGCCAATCGACGTTTTGTTCGATCGGACAGAACGCGACGACTTTCAGCTCGCCGAGCGTCTCTTGATCGCGGCGATCCGGAGCGCGGAGTTTGATTCGCGTTTCGGCTCCGTCGGTCGAACGGGCGACGACCGCCGCGTCGTCCTTAACGCCGTTCCAATCGATCGAGATCGGAACGAGCGGCGCCGCGAGAACGAGCGTCGCCTCGTCGAGCGGAAGCGTCGAGCGGTCGAAAACAAAGCGCGAGACGACCTCGGCGCCCTCGAGCGACAGAACGCGCGACGTTTCTTGACGATAACCGATTCGACGGCGGGCGTCGAGCGTCGGCGCCGAGCGGGCGACCGTCAGCCGCGTTTGCGACTCGCCTCCTAAAAAGACGCGCCAAATTCTCGTCGTCGGACGCTCTTGCGCGTCGCTCGTTCCTTCGGCGTTCGCGTCGGCGAAGAGCGTTTTCGTTTCGGCGGTTTCGACCGGTTCGACGACGCCGTTCGAGACCGAAACGATCGCGTCGCCCGGCGTTTCCAAGCGCATTTCGGCGCGGGGCGACGCCGGAAAAACAAGATCGAACGAGACGGCGCCGAACGCGTCGACCGTCCCGCGTTTCGACCAACGGAACGAGTAGGAGCCGCTCTCGGGGTTCGCCAAGTAAAGCCGAGAGTCCGGGTAAAGGCCGACGAACGCTTCCGCGCCGTTTTCGGGATCGCCGTCGGCGCCGAGTTTGACGAACGACGACGCCGCGACGTCGAAGGGCGGAAGAAGCGCTTCGTCGAGCGGCTCCGACGCGTCGCCGACGAAAGACAGCGAGAATGTTCCGGCGCCTTCGAGCGCGTCGTTTTCGAACTTCGCGTTCAGCGTTAGCGACGAAACGACGACTTGCGAACGGTCGTCCGAGTCCGCCGCGTCCGCTTCGGCGGTCGTCGCGAGCCAATCGTCGAACGTTTCGACGCGAATCGGGTAGTATTTTTCGTCCCCCCAAGGCCAACGGTCGATTTTGTCGGCGGGCGCCATCCAGTAACGAAACGCGGAGCCGAACGGAGCCGCCGTCGCGTCGCTCGTCGACGAGGAAACGGACGGAACGCTCGCGGGGGGCGCCGCCGTCGGAGCGTCGTTCGCGAAAACGCTCGTCGAAACGGCGACGAGGAAAGCGCCGAGAAAAACGTCGCGCCGCGGGAAGCGAAAACGAGGTCGCGTTGCGAAAAAGGGGCGTCGACGCGTCATGTTCGTTCGTCCGTTCGTTGTTGCGTTGTCAATTAATACAAAAAAGGGGAAAATGGAAAACGAGAAGGCGAATCGACGAAGCGCGGCTCGGCGGCGTCTTTTTTATCGGTCGCGCTTTTTTCCGCGATTCTTGAGCGTTTCGCCCGTCGCGCTCGTTATTCTCGTTTTAACGTTTTTGCTCGCCGCGCTCGCCTCAACGGTCGCCGACGACGCGGGACGAGTCGGCTCGCTTGGAGGCGCGTCCGAAGAAACGTCGTTTCGGAACGGCGCGAGCGCTCGCGGCGATCGGCTTCGCGTCTTTGCGGCCGAAAAACTTCGCGAGGAGCGCGACGCCGAGCGTCAGCAGAACGCCGAAAACGGTCGTTTGTAGGAACAAAAACGCTAAATACGGACGCAGCGAGACGAGCGCCGTCGTCGTCAGCGCGAGCGCGAAAAGCGCCGAGCGAGAACGAACGAACGGGAAGTAAAGGAGCCCGAGCCCGATCGCCAGCGCGGCGCCGCTTCCAAGCAAAACGAGAAGCGCGCGGTCGGCGACCAGCAATCGCGAGCTTTCCGGCTGCCCGAATCCGCCGAAAAGATACGAATTGATTTCGAGCGGAAGCGGCTCGCGCTCCGGAACGCCGATCCAGGCGCAGAGCTCCGACTGCGAAATCGACGCGACGCGGCGGTACGAGCCGAGGAAACCGTCGCGGCGCAACACGTGTTCCGGCGTCCAGTTCGACGGGTCGACGACGACGTGCCGGTCGCGCGGCGTCAAAATTTGCCAATACGAGCGCCGCGTCCAGATTGAATCGTCGACGAAACGCGGGAACTGAACGCGCCAACGGCTCGCGTCGAGCCCGGTGCCCTCGGCGACGTAGGAGAGCTCCAAAACGAACTCGCGATCGCGGGCCGACTCGGGAATCGGCACGACGAGCGTGCCGGCGTCCGAAAAGAGGCCGGTTTGCGCGTCCGCGACGTTCGAGAACGGAACGCCGTCGAGCGAAACGGCGACGCGGTCTTGGCGGACGCCGTCCGGAAGGCGAATTTCCAGACGGTCGCGGGCGCCGGAAATTCGGTACGCGGCCCGGTCGACGCGAGTCGAGCCGGAGACCCAAGTTTGAAGCCAAGCGCGGTCGACGATCGCCGCGCCAAGATTGTCCTTCGCGTCGAGCGAGCCGCCGAACGCCGCTAAAAACTCGCGTGTCGCCGAGGCGTACCGCGCGAACGTCGAGCGTCCGTCCGGCGACGTTCCGCTCTCTTCGAGTCGCCAAAAACGCTCGTTGTTTTCGACGTATTCGAGCGAAACGCCGAGCGGAGCGCGAATCGTCAGTTCGTTCGAAAGAAGCGTTTCCTCTTCCGGTTGCGTTAGGTTGAACTCGATTTTCGTCGTAACGCCCGGTTCGAGCGCGAGCGTTTCGCCGTCGTATTGGAGCGAGACGACGCAGGCGCCGATCTTCGGCGAGTCGGTCAGCAACACGCGGCGGCGGGAGAACTTGTCGTCGATCTTTTCGACGAGCAGATTTTGCGGCGGAACCGCTTTGCCGTCGACGAAAATTTTGAAGTTCGACGCTCGGCCCGGTTCGAGGAGCTTCGTCGGCGTCGTCAGCGCGATCGAGTCGAGCGGCTCTCGTTCGACGCGGTAGACGAACGTTTGTTCGACGCGTTGGGCGCCGCGCTCGTCGACGCGGACGTCGGTTTTCGCGTCGATTTCGATTTTTTGCGCTTGTTTTTTGACGCGGCCGGCGAAAAGCGTCGGTTCTTCGTTCGGTTTGTCGGCGCGGCGCCGCGTTTGATAGGCGACCGGCGACTGCTGCGTTTTCGGCAGTTCCAGCGTCGGCGCCAAGGAGCGAATCGACTTCGGCGTTAGGTCGACGCAACTTTCGAGCGTCGGCGTCAACTCGACCGCGTCGACCGGAACGACGACGACCGTCGCCGGTTCGAGCCAAGCGCCGGACGGCGTCGGAAGCGGGAACGAAAACGCGTCGTCCTCCGTTTTGCCGAGTTCGCGAGCCGCGACCAACTCGAACTCGACGACGCCGTCGGTCGGAGTCGTCAGCGGAAAAACCGTCTCGCCGGTCGTTTCGTTCGGGTAAACGCGGGCGACGTCGACGAGCCCGTCGGTCGCGACGTCGACGAAATTCCAGTCGCGGAGACGAACGCGAAATTCGGAGATTTTCGCGCCGTAAATCGAATATTGAAACTTGGCGCGAAGGGTCGCGTCGTTTTCGCCGACGACCGCCTGGTACTCCGGCTTAACGTTGACGACGACGCGGCGAACGAACGGGCGGGCGTCGAGCGAGAACGGCTGCGCAAAGAACGAGTAAAGTTCCTCGCCCTCTTCGAGCGCGGCGCCGTTTTCGACGTCGGCGCGGGCTCCGAAGTTCGGGACGACGTTGAAGTCGAGCCCTTCGGCTTTCGAGATTTTGACGCGGCCGTGCTGCTTTTGCGCTCCGACGACTTCAAAACCGGAGATTTCGCGCGGCGTCGCGGCGGCGGTCGACGGCGATTCCGCGGGCGCCGGAACGCTCGCTTTGAGTTCGAGCGTCGCGGCGGTCGTTTTTTGCGCGAGTCGGATTTCGACCGTTTGCGCGTCGGTTCCGGCGTCGACGGCGTCGACGGCGTCGGTTTCGTCGGTCGTTTCGTCGAGCGTTCGAACGCCGTAAATCTCGAACGCGGCGCCGTTGGCTCCGGTCGCGACGACGGCGTTTGGGTCGAGCGAGGCGCGCGTCGGGAGGCGAATCGAGAAAACGTCCGTTTCTCCGCCGAACGAGCGGATCGGCAGCGTCGCTTCGTAAACGGTTTCGCGGGCGTCGAGGCGAACGTCGATCGACGCGTCCTCGACTTGATAAACGACGTCGCTCGCGAGCGGCTGAGATTCGGCTTTGCGCCAAGCGATTTCGGTCGTTTCGCCGCCGCGTCCGAGCCCGTGCAGTTTCAGCTCGGACGTCGTTTCGTCGACGGTCGTTTCCGGAGCGCCTTTGATCGCGCCTTTGACGACTTCAAGTCGAGCGTCCGACGGCGGCGTCGTCAACGTCATTTGCGAGTGAACGGACGGCGGGAACGTCGCTTTGAGTCGGTATTCGTCGAGCCCGAGCGTTTCGATCGCGAAACAAAGGCGCAACGTCAGCGAGAATTGGCGCGAACGGGCGCGAACCGCGCTCTCGGCGGTCGAGGCGCTTTGGGCGTTTTTCGTCGCTCCGTCGTCTTGAGCGGCTTTCGTCGTTTCGGCGGTCGGGGCGTTTTGGGCGTTTTCCGTCGACTCGTCGTTTTGAGCGTTTTTCGTCGTTTCGGCGGTCGGGGCGTTTTCGGCGTTTTGAGCGAACGGAGCGTCCGTCGGCGAGCGGAGAAGCGCGTCGCGGCGTTGACGGCGAGCGGTCGGACGGACGACGGCGACGTAGGCTCCGGTCGTCGGATCGACGTCGAGCGCGCAAACGCCGGGGCCTTCGAACGAAAAACCGTCGTCTCCGGCGTCCGCGTCCGCCGTCGGGATGTAAACGCCTTCCTGGAGGCCGAGGGGAACTCGGACGAGTCCTTCGCCGAACGTTTGAACGACGAAGTCGATTCGCAATCGCGCGACGCCGTCGACGACCGAGCCGACCGCGTCGACGTTTTGAATCGTGTATGGCGTTTCGTTCGAGCGTTCCTCTCCCGCGTCGATCGTTTGCATCACCTCTTCGAGCGTCCAGTTAGGAAGGGGAATCCGCCAAGCGCCGTCTTCGTCGGCGAGCCAAAAGGTCGGCTTTTCGCGAAGATTCGTCGAGCGGCGAACGAACGGCGCGGCGGCGCGGACGGCGGC
>JAFYQR010000128.1 GCA_017559825.1 Thermoguttaceae bacterium
CCGAACGCGAGCGAACCGACGGCGCTCGGCGCGGCGAAAAGGAGCGCGCTCGACAAAATAACGTCCAATTTTCTCATTTTTCTCTCCATCTTGTCGATTAGCGTCGACGATAATCAAAACGGTTGCGTCGGTTGGAAAGACGCGCAAAACGCGACGATTTTGCGTTCGGAAGGCGCGAAATTCCGAAAACGGGCGACGCGACGCGAACCGAGAAACCGCGTTGGAAGCGGTGGTTCGCGGCTCGACTCGTCGTAGAGTAACGCTTTTCGACGCGGTTGTAAAGAGCGATTTTCCAAATTTTTCCGGCGCGACAAGGAGATTTGGCGAGACTGGGAAGAACGCGAAGAATTTACGGCGAGAAGCGACGAAAAATTTTTAAAAAAGATTGCTTTTTTGGCGCTTGACGAAGCGAAAGTTTCAATTATAATAGCGGCATAAGTCGACCGTTTGGAGGATAAGCGAATGGTTAGCGGCCTCATTGGAAATGAGGTGCCCCGTAAGGGGTTGCGGGTTCGAGCCCCGTGTCCTCCGCTGAACCCGCTCTTTGGGAGCGGGTTTTTTTATTTCTTGTCGTTTTTTCACGAGGTTGTCGGCGCAAATTGCGGAACGTTTCTTTAAGCGCGACGCGTTTGCCGTCGAGCGGCGGTTTGCTTTGACTTCTTATTTTGCTTATTTTAACGACTCGGGCGATTGAGAGCGTTAAAAAAATCGGCTTATTAGGATTTTAGCGAAAAGTTTTGCGTCAATTTTGCGTTTTTTTCTCGAAGCAACGGGCGTCGGGTAGAATAAGGGCGAAAAAGCGGACGGAAAACGCCGGCCGGGCTGGAAACGACTCGGACGGCGGACGGGTTTTCTGGACTTGAAAAGAACGGCGTTCGACGTAAAATAAACGAGAAGTCGGGACGTTTTTGAAGTCCGCGTTCGGAGCGGCGCGCGGCGTCGACGTGTTAAAACGGCGGAACAGGGTAGAATTGGGGATTTGTGTGAAATGAACGCGAAGGAAGCGGACGCGAAAAATTTCGGAGCGGCGCCCTATTACACGTTAGGCGAGGAAATTGCGAACGCGGTAACGCACGGGATCGGCGCGTGTTTGTCGTTGGCGGCGTTGGCGCTCTTGGTCGTGCGAGCGGCGACGCGGGCGCCGGAGGGCGCGACGGCGGGGTACGTCGTCGGATACTCGATTTTCGGCGCGTCGTTGGTAACGCTATATATGGCGTCGACGCTTTATCATTCGCTAGCGAGACCGCGAGCGAAGCGGGTTTTCGCGGTTCTCGATCACTCGGCGATTCATGTTTTGATCGCCGGAACGTACACCGGGTTCTGCTTGGGGCCGCTTTACGGCTGGACCGGTTGGTGGCTTTTCGGGACGATTTGGGCGTTGGCCGCGATTGGGATCGTCGCCTACTCGGTGTACGAGCGGCGGGCTCAGCGGTTTTCGACGATACTTTATTTGACGATGGGCTGGTTCGTCGTGCTGATCGCTCGGGAGCTTTACGCGTCGATTCCGCCGCTGTCTTGGCGAACGCTCCTTTGGGGCGGGATCGCGTATACGGTCGGGGTCGGATTTTTCCTGATGAAACGCGTTCGATGGGCGCACTCGGTTTGGCATCTTTTCGTTTTGGCGGGGAGTATTTTGCACTTTTTCGCGCTTTATTGGGCGATTTAACGCGACGACGGGAGGCGTTTGAGCGGAGCGGCCCCGAACGGCGGCGAAAAATTTAAGAAATAAGGGGGAAAAATGAAAAAAATTCGGAAAAACGAGGCGCGGCGCCGCTTCGCCCCCTTGCGTCGAACGCGCCGAAGCGTATAATAAACCGTTATCCCGAAGTTGCGAACGGCGCTTTCCTCGTTTTCGGCGGTTTCGTCGAAAAGCGACGAGCGGTTCGGTTCGAACTCGTCGGGACGTCGGCGAAAAAACGCGCGGTTTCGACGGTTTCGGCTTTCGAACGCGTCCGTTTTCCGACCTATCGGCAACTTGCAACGAGAGGAAAGGGCTTCAAAATGCCTAAAATGAAGACTCACAAAGGCGTGGCCAAGCGTTTTCGCGTTACCGCCAACGGAAAAGTCAAACACCGTCACAGCGGTACGAGCCACTTGGCTTGGCGCATGACCAGCAAACGCGTCCGCAACCTGCGCGGCACGGATCCGGTCGCCACGTGCGAAGAAAAACGTTTGATCAAAGCGCTCGGCAAAGGCGGTTATTGATCGAACGTCGTCGGCGCGGACGTTTCGCGTCGAACGTTTTTCCGGTTTTTTCTCGACGTCGCGATCGAAGGAAAACGCCGGTTTCTGAAAACGGGTGGGAAACGCCGAGCGGTTCGAGTCGGTTCGACCGGCGCGCTTGGGACCTGATTTTCGTTCAACGTCGACTCCAAACGCGAGTTTGCGGCGGGCTTTAAGTTTGCCGGATTCTTGGTTTCGACCAAAAATTTGCATTCAAGGAATATTGAGAGATGAGAGTTAGTAAAGGCGCGGCGCGTCGTCGAGCGAAGAAACGACTTTTTAAACGAGCGAAGGGCTTTCGCGGCGGTCGCGGCAAATTGCTGCGCACTGTGAAGGAAACCGTTTTGCGCGCGGACGTGTTCGCGACTCGCGACCGTCGCGTTCGCAAACGAGACTTCCGCTCGCTGTGGATCGTCCGTATCAACGCCGCCGTTCGTATGCGCGGGCTCCGTTACAGCCAATTCATCAGCGGCCTGAAAAAGGCGAATATCGTTCTCGACCGTAAAATGCTCGCCGATATGGCGGTCGCCGACCCGGTCGCGTTCGACAAAGTCGTCGAATTGGCGAAAGCCGCTCTCTAATCGGAGCGAGCGAACGCGTCGAATCAGTTTTAACGAACGAGTTCGGCGCGTCGCGCGAATCGTTTTCGAACGAAGCGCGTTTATTAAAACGCGTCGCGATTTTTGTCGCGGCGCGTTTTTTATTTCTTGCGGCGATCGGCGGGCGATCGAAGGCGCGGCTAACCGCGAGCGCGAAGAAATGCGGCGGAAAATTGGGAAAAATCGGAAATTTCTGAGAAAAGAAGGCGATTTTTCGTCGCGTTTCTTTATAATAGACGCAGAGGCGCGAAGCGGCGGACGGCGAATCGTTCGTCGCGAGCCGAAACGGAGGAGCGATGAGCGCGTTTTTTTTCGAGTATTGGGGATATTGGGCCTTTCCGGCGGCGATCGCGCTTCCGGCGGCGTCGGCGTTTTTTTTCCGAACGTATCCGACGCGGCGAGCGTTGGCGGCGCTCGCGATTCCCGGCGCGCTTTCGATCGTTTTTTTCGTTCTCGCGGCGGTTGAGGGGAGCGGTTGGACGAGCGGCCGGGGGCTCGGCGCGAGCGTCGTCGCGGCGCTCGACGGACTCGCGGCGGCGATTTTGGCGTTCGATTGGGCGATGGTCGCGTTCGTTGGACGCGGTTTGACGGCGATTCGAACCGCCGAGCCGACGGCGTCGGTCGGAACGGCGCTCGACGTCGAGTTGGCGCTCGAAAACCGTTCGAAACGAGCGATTTCGGCGGAGATCGTCGACGATTCCAATCCGAACGCCGTCGCGCTGGCGCCGCGTTCCGAGACGGACGCGCTTCTCGAGCTCGACGCCGACGCCGAGCCGCTTCCGGACGGCGCGCGGTTCGAACGGCGAACGATCGGCGCCGGACAAAAGGAAACGTTGCGTTATCGGCTTCGCTGGAATCGCCGCGGCGAATTTACGTTCGAATTCGTCGCGCTCCGCCTGGTCGGGGCGTTGGGATGTTGGAACAAGTATTGTCGGCTTCCTTGCGAAACGACTTTTCGCGTCTATCCGAATTTGCGGCGGTTGGCGAGTTTCGAAACGCTCGGACGCGCCGGAGCGACGACGCTTCTCGGCTTGCGACGGACGAGAACGGTCGGGCAAAACGACGAGTTCGAGCGGCTCCGCGATTTCGAGGAGGGCGATCAGTATAAATTTATCGATTGGAAAGCGACCGCGAAACGGAATAAATTGACGACGCGCGTTTTCCAAACGTCGAAAAATCAACGGATTATTTTGGCGATCGACGCCGGGCGGACGACGGCGAACCGCGCGAGCGGCGTTTCGTTTTTCGACGCGGCGCTCAATTCGACCTTGGCGCTGGCGTATCTCGCGTTAAAACAGGGGGACGAAGTGGGATGCGTTGTTTTTTCCAACGAGGTGAAGCGTTACGTCGCTCCTCGGGGCGGGATGGCGCAGACGAACGCGCTGATCGGCGCTCTTTACGACGTTTTTCCGGAGCGAGTCGAAGCGCGGTACGATCGAGCGTTCGCTTATTTAGCGTCGAAAACGTCGAAACGGGCGCTGGTTGTGTTGGCGACAAATATCGCCGACGAACGAAACGCGGCGCGAATCGAGCAAGTCGCGACGAGTTTGACCGGCAAGCATCTGCCGTTGGGGCTCTTTTTTCGCGACCGTTCCCTGTTCGACGCGGTCGAGCGATTCGACGATTGGGAACGCGGCGACGACGGCGAGCGCTCGAAACTCGGCGGCGGTTCGGAGCGAACGAAAAAGGACGCGCGTTTCGATTTGGGGTGGCTGCGCGAGTTCGCGAGCGGTTCGGACGACGAAATCGAACGCTTTTTCCTTCGCGAAAAGCGACCGGAAGACGCGACGCCGAACGAACTTTTTTATCGAGCGAGCGCGGCGGCTGAGATCCTCAACCGACGGCGGCGAGCGTTGCGTCGGCTCGAAGCGCTCGGCGCGTTGACGCTCGACGTCTTTCCGGAGGACGCGGCGGCGCCGTTAATCAATAAATATTTGGAAATCAAAGCGCGGCGGCTTCTTTGACGCGGCGAATTTTGACGGCGAGGACTGAACGCGCTTAAAACGTCGAAAGATTTTCGTCGGCGAACGGCGCGGCGAGATTGGGAGAATAGGCGGAAATAGGCAAAGCGACAAAAAGACGATGACGAGGAAGAAAATAACGAAGCGCGATTTGCGGTTGATAGTCGAATCGGTCGCGCTGAAATTGGAGCTTCGGCCGGAGACGCGGCGCAACTCGTTGTTGCGCGAGGTTTACGAAGCGATTCGGCTTCTCGATTTGCGTCCGTACGCGACGGTCGAGGACGCTGCGAAAGCCGTCGATTTGTTGCGCGAGCGTTTTCCGGAATCGCCGATTATTTTTTCTCGCGATCTGGAACCGGACGAGGAGCCGACTTTTAAGCCCGAGCCGAAATATCGCAATCGTTTTTAACGAATCGGTCGGCGAAGAGGAAGGGAACAAAAAACGATTCCAACGGCGTCGGCGACGTTTAAAACGCGTCTTTAAACCGTTGAAATCGTTTTTTTCGTTCAACCGGCGCTCGGCGAGACGTTAAAGCGACGTTCGAGCGCCGGTTTGACGGCTTCGCGTCAGTTTTGCTTCATCGCGGCGGCGAGAATCGCGCTCGTCGACGGACGCATGATGCGCGGGTCGACTTGTTCGCCTTGTTGCAGCGTCGCGCGAACCGCTTTGCCGGAGATGAAGACCGGTTTTTCGTCGGCGTGATTTTCCATCAGGTCGACGCGACCGATCGATTCGTAGTACGCCGCGAAACCGACTTTGAGCGGTTTTTCTTGCAGGTCGCCGTTGAGATTGTCGAAGATTTCTTGCGCGTCGAAGTCGCCCCAAATCGCCGTGCCGTCTTTGTACGGCGCGTCGGCGTGTTTGCGACCGATGATAACGTCGGTGAAACCGAAGTTTTGACGGTAAATCGCGTGCATCACCGCTTCTTTCGGGCCGCCGTAGAACATCTTGATGTCGAGGCCGAGGAGAACGACGCGATCCGGAACTTCTTCGCCGAGCTTCGCCCAAAGTTCGCCGTCCGAGTCGCCTTCGCCGAGCGCGCGGTCGGCGATCAGCTTTTCGTAGGTCGACATGCGGATTTCGGCGTTTACGTCGTCGCCCTTCGTTTCGCCGACGAGCGGGTTCAAGCAGGCGCCCGCGTTGAAACCTTCTTTGAGGAGCTTTTCGAGCCCGTAAACGAGCGCGTACTCGTGAGCGCGGTGGAGCGGGTTGCGCGTTTGGAAAGCGACGACGCGTTCCCAACCGCGTTCGGCGATGAGCGCGCGAACTTCTTTCGGCGAAAGGACGTACTTGCCGAACGCCGGGTTTTTCGGTTGCGGGAAAACGTTGATTTTACCGCCGAGGAGGTAGTCTTTGTCCGCGTCGTTGACGAGAACCATATCGGCGCCGGGGTGGTCGGTTCGCTCGGTGAGGTAAACCGATTTCAGGTAGCGCGGTTTGTCCCAAGGGAAGACGTCCGAAATTTCGAGGGTCGCGACGATATTGTCGTTTTTGTCGACGAGCGCGACTTCTTGACCGGCGCTCAGCGTTTTTGCGAGTTCCGCCGCAACCGGGAGGGAGAGCGGAATCGTCCAAGCGTATTTTTTGCCGTTGTATTCGATAACCGATTCGTCGAGAACGCGGTTGAACGTCGCGGAATCCATCGGGCCCTCGAGCGGCGTCAGGGCGCCGTCGCCCCAGCGGTAGACGGTCGAAAGGTCGGCGTCGCTGACCGGGACTTTAACGAGCGTCGCCGCTTTTTTCGCGTAAGCGTCGAGTTGATCGGCGGGAATCGCGCGGCAAACCGGTTCGGTCAAACCGCCGTGATAGAGGATTAAATCGGCCATTTTGGTTCCCTTTTAGGTAAATTAGGCGCTTTGCGCAATTAAATCCGCCGCGCCGCGACGAAATCGGAAGCCCGCTCGCGTCGGCGGTTCGCGAAATTCTGAAACCGAGGCGCGAACGACTCGCAAATCGCAAAATAAGCGGGAGAGAGCGTCCGGCGCCGAATCGGAACGTTTCAAACGTTTTTATTATACCCCCGTTTCCGATTTTCAAAAGGGGGGCGACGCCGGGCTTTAGACCGACTTGCGCGCGTCTACGATTTTTTGCCGTCGCAATCGGTTTAATCGGAAACGTCGGCGGTTCGAACGCGATTTTGTCCCTCATTAATTAATAGGGGGGAAAGGGGCGCTTGTTGAGGGAAAAAAACGCGCCGTCGACGGCGTTAAAATCAGCTTAATCGGCGTCTTTTTCCGTTTTCGACGGGCGACCGATCGTCTTTTTGACCGAATATTCGCGGTCTTTGCGGTTTTGGTAAGAGACGAGAAGCTCCGCGATCGCGCCGACGGAAAGGAGTTGCGCTCCGAGTAACATCAGCGCGGCCGAGTAAACGACCGCCGGACGTCCGGAAAGATAATATTCGCCGACGTCGACGAACGGAAGGCGAGCGACGACCCAACGCAACGCCATCCAAGCGAGCGTCGCGGCGCCGATTCCGAACGCGGAAAGGCCGAACGTGCCCAAGAGGTGTTGCGGACGCTGGCCGTAACCGGTGACGAATTTAACGGTTAAAAGGTCTAGAAAGCCTTTCACAAAGCGGTTGAAGCCGTATTTCGAGACGCCGAACTTGCGAGCGCGGTGCTGAACGACCTTTTCGCCGACTTTGTAACCGCGAGCCGCCGCCAAAACCGGAACGAAACGATGCAGTTCGCCGTATAAGGTGATTTCGTCGAAAATTTCGCGGCGATAACACTTCATACCGCAGTTATGGTCGTGCAGTTTGACGCCGGTGAGGCGGCTGACCATCCCGTTGAAAACGCGGCTCGGCAAGACTTTGTGCCAAGGATCGTGGCGCGTCTGTTTCCAACCGCTGACGACGTCGTAACCGGAGTCGATCAGGCGGAGGAAGTCCGGAATTTCTTTCGGGTCGTCCTGCAAGTCGGCGTCGAGCGTCATCACGATCGGGAGCGTCGCCTCCTTAAAGCCGACGTCGAGAGCCGCCGCTTTGCCGAAATTACGACGGAAACGGATTCCGCGAACGCGCTCGTCTTGGGCGGCGAGCTCTTCGATAATCGTCCAACTTTTGTCGGTCGAGCCGTCGTCGACGAAGATTAGTTCGATCTTCGCGGAGAGCGTTTCGGCGACCGAGACGATTTCGTCGTAAAGGAGGCGGAGACTTTCTTCTTCGTTGAAAACGGGGACGACGAGAGAATATTCGATCATTTTGGGCTCTTTTCGCGTTAAACGGGGCGGGTTGGGTAGGTCGGGCGTTTTCGGAGGAAAGGGGAAACGGCGGATTTTTCGGTTTTCCGGCAATTTCGCGCCCGACTTCCGTTGCGTCGAACGTCGCGAAACGATACAATAGTCGCGTTCGCGGCGCCGGACGTCGTTTATTTTAAGAAATTGACGACGCTTTGTCAAGGAAGTTTTGGAACTTTTGACCGGCGACGCTGTTAGAATAGCGAAAATAAGCCGAAAAAACGGCGTGAAACACAAGGGAAAGATTGCGACGAGGAAAGAAATGAGGAAAATTGTGCTTCAACGAAAGAACGCGGGCGGCGGTTGGCGCGGTCGAGCGGCGGTCGCGTTGGCGTTCGCCGTCGGTTGCGTCGGTTTGGGTTTTAACGTTCAAAACGAATTTGACGGCGTCGGCGGAAACGTCGCGTTTGCGACCGAGTATTATCTCGACTCCGCGGGGGGGGACGACGCGAACGACGGGAAGACGCCCGAAACCGCTTGGCGATCGCTCGAACGGCTCGACAAGGCCGCGCTCGAACCGGGGGACGTCGTTCGATTCCGTCGCGACCGCGTTTGGCGGGGAACGCTCCGCCCGAAGTCGGGAAGCGAGGGGAAACCGATCGTTTATAGCGATTACGGCGACGGGGTAAAACCGCGAATCTTGCAAAGCGTCGACTTGAGTTCGCCGGAGTTTTGGACGAAAATCGACGACCCGAGCCGCTCGATTTGGGCGACCGCGCCGGACGAAATCGTCGATTTGCCCGCGAACGGCGTTAGTTTAGAGGATTTCGGCAAAACGGGCGCCGTCGGGAATATCGGCGACGTCGGCGATTTCGGAACGACCGGCGCGGTTGGGAATATCGGCGAAGACGCGCAAGACGGAGGGAATTATCTTAATAACGAAAACGTCGAAGGCGGCTCCGGCGTTCCGGTCGAAGTCGCGCGTTTCGCCGACGGCGGTTGGGGCGTTTATTCCGAAGTCGACGCGAAGGCGACGAGCGAAAAAGCGACGTTCGACGATCTCGACGGCGCGGCCGGATATTCGTTAAAATGCGAAAAGTCTGGAACGAAAAAGACGTATTTGCAGTGGACGGCGCAAGATTTTCCGACGCGGGCCGGGCGAACGCTCGCTTGGCGCTTCCGAGCGCGGTCGTCCGTTCCGTTCGCCGTCGACGCGAGCGTCGCGAGCTTCATGATGGCCGGGAAACCTTGGACGGGGTACGGCGACGTCGGTTGCGACCGGCTCGAGTTCGGCCCGGAATGGCGCGAGTACGAACTGATCGTTTCGTCGAAAGTCGACGCCGAGGACGCCCGGCTCACCTTCTTTTTCGGCGGCGCGATTCCGGACGGGGCGAGATTCGACTTCGTTCCGGGAACGGCGCGCTCGGTCGAACGACGCTCCGTCGGGCTTAACGACGACGTCGGGAACCTAATTTTGACCCGTTGGCAAAACGGAGACGCCGCGTCGACGCCCGCGACCCTCGAGTTCCTCGATCCCGAAACGAAAGCGGCGACGAAACGCTTTTTGCCGACCGCCGACGAACGGGAATTCGCCGGATTCAAACGTTGGTCGCTCGACGAATTGAAGGCGGCGAACGACTTTTGGTTCGATTTGGCGACGAAACGGCTTTACGTCTTGAGCGACGAGAATCCGGGCGTCGCGTTCGAGGGAATCGAGGCGCCGCTGCGAACGAATACTTGCGTTTGCAACGCGAACGACGTTGTCGTCGAGAATATCGCGTTTTCGCACACGGCGGCGCACGGCGTTTCGCTTAACGGCGCCAAGCGCTGCGTTATCCGGAACTGCGATTTCGACTGGATCGGCGGCGGCGACCTTTACCGCGAAGGGGGCGCCGGACGTCGAACGCGGTTCGGGAACGGCGTCGAATTTTGGGAAAGCTCCGAAGATTGCGTCGTCGAGTTTTGCCGATTTTCCCGAATTTACGACGTCGCGGTAACGACGCAAGGACCGGAAAAAGCGGTTTCGCGGAATTTGACGATTCGCGACAACACGATGTTCGACTGCGAGCAAGCGTTTGAAATTTGGTTCACGCATCCGGAAACCGTCGTCGAAAATTTGGTTTTCGAACGGAATCTCTGCGTCGATATGGGGAACTGCTGGGGACACGCGCAGCGGCCGAATCCCCGGGCGACGCCGCTCCTCGGATACGGCCTCGACGCGAAGAAAGTCGACGTTATTATCCGCAAAAACGTTTTTTGCGGAACGGTTCAACATTTCGTTTGGTTCTATCACAAGCGCATCGGCGAACACCGAATCGACGACAACGTTTATTGGACGCCGGACGAGGACGTTTTGCCGCGTGAAGAAGGGGACAAATTCTTCTGGTACGACGCGAAAAATCCGCAAAGTTTAACGTTCGACGAGTACCGCAAGGCGACCGGACACGATAAAACGTCGCGTTGGGTCGAGCCGAAGTTCCGGAACCGCGACGCGAACGATTTCGAACTGCTGAACCGCGACGAACTCGCCGCCGGGCCGCGTTCGCAACGTTGAAAGAAATAAGCGAGAAATAACAAAACGCCGTCGTCGATTCGAAAATCGGCGGCGGCGTTTTCGTTGGAAAAAAGTTCGCGTCGAGACGAAAAAACGACTCGGCGCGAACGGTTTTAACGGTCGAAGCGATTATTTCGCTTCGTCGTCCTTCTTATCGTCGGACGTTTCGTCGGTCGAGGCGGGCGTTTCCGCTTCCGCGTCGGTCGACGGCTCGACCTTTTTGACGCAATAATTCTTGATCGCGTCCGATTCGAGCTCTTCCGGCGTCAGGTCGGCGAGCTTTTTCCCAAAGAAAACGAGGCGTTTGCGCTTTTCCGGTTCCAACGCGTCGGCTTCTTGCGTTTCGTCTTCTTTAACCTCGACAACGACGACGTCTCGATCGTCGAAGGCGCCGCGAAGGAGCTCTTCCGACAACGGGTCTTCGAGGTTCGACTCGATCGCTCGGCGCAGCGGACGAGCGCCGTAGTCAAGGTTGCTGCCGCGCTTGACGAGGAGGTCTTTCGCCTCGTCCGAAAGGAGGAGACGCAAATTCTTGTCTTGCAAGCGGCCTCGAAGTTTTTTGAGCTCCATATCGACGACGTGACCGAGGTTTTCCTCGCTCAAGTGGCGGAAAACGATAATATCGTTGAAGCGGTTGATAAATTCCGGACGGAAAACGCGCTCAATTTCGTCGGTAACGCGCCGCTTCATGTCGCTGTAAGACGCGTCGGCGTCCGGGCGTTGGAAACCGAAAGCGGATTCGTTTTTGATCGCCTCGGCTCCGGCGTTCGTCGTCATGATCAGGATCGTGTTCCGGAAGTCGACGACGCGCCCGAAACTGTCGGTAAGCCGGCCTTCTTCCAACACCTGCAAAAGGATGTTGAAGACGTCCGGGTGCGCTTTTTCGATTTCGTCCAACAAAACGACCGAATACGGACGACGGCGAATCTTTTCGGTCAACTGGCCGCCCTCGTCGTGTCCGACGTATCCCGGAGGCGCGCCGACCAAACGGCTGACGTTGTACTTCTCCATATACTCGCTCATATCGATCGAAACGAGCGCGTCCTCGTCGCCGAACATGAACTCGGCCAACGCCTTGGCGAGCAACGTCTTGCCGACGCCGGTCGGGCCCGCGAAAATGAACGAGCCGATCGGGCGTTTCGGGTCTTGAACGCCGCTGCGACTGCGCCGAACCGCTTTCGAGATCGCTTGAATCGCCTCGTGCTGGCTGACGACGCGGCGGTGCAACTCGTCCTCCATTTGGATGAGACGCTTCGAGTCCTCCGTCGTAAGGCGAGTCAGCGGAACGCCGGTGATGAGCGAAACAACCTCCGAAACGACCGTCGCGTCGACGACGCCGTTCGTTTGCTGGAGTTTGTCGCGCCATTCCTTCTGCAGTTCGTCCTTTTCCTTGCGGATTTGGTCGATTTGGTCGCGAAGGAGCGCCGCTTGCTCGAAATCTTGGTCGGCGACCGCGCGGTCTTTCTGCTTTTGCAGTTCTTCCGAGCGGCGGTCGAGGTCGTGCAAGTCGGGCGGACGCGTCATCGTCTTGAGTCGGACGCGGGCGCCGGCTTCGTCGATCACGTCGATCGCTTTGTCCGGAAGGCAACGGGCCGAAATGTAGCGTTCCGACAACTCGACGGCGGCTTCGAGAGCGTCGTCGGTAATCGTAACGCGGTGATGGTTTTCGTAACGTTCGCGCAATCCTTTGAGGATTTCGACCGTTTCCTTCGCCGTCGTCG
>JAFYQR010000129.1 GCA_017559825.1 Thermoguttaceae bacterium
CGTCGACGGCGACGTCCGAATCGAAGTTAGGGCGAAAACCTACTTCTTAAGGCCGTCCAAAATCGGTCGCAAAACCGCTTCGAGCGCGTCCGTTTGGCGGCACATTCCCAAATCGTTCGGGCGCCGCGCGTCGACGGCGACGTCCGAATCGAAGTTAGGGCGAAAACCTACTTTTTAAGGCCGTCCAAAATCGGACGCAAAACCGCTTCGAGCGCGTCCGTTTGGCGATACATACCCAAATCGTTCGGGTGCGACGCGTCGACGGTGCCGTCGAAGTCGAGGTTTTCGCCGAGGAGGTTTTCGTGCCCGAGGTAATAAAGATTCGGGTCGTTGTCCTTGAGCGCGTCGAACGCTTTTTTGAGTTCCGCTTGGTTGCGACGGTGGAAGTCTTGACGTTCCGGAAGAATCCAAGTGTTCGACATGCAGCGGTCTTCGACGAGCAGAATCGGCGTGTTCGGGCGTTTTTCCCGCAAAATCTTCAAAAACGGAAGCGCTCGTTCGGCGACGAGTTCCGGACGCATGTTCGGAAGCGCGTCGATCACGTAAACTTCCGCGTCGACTTCCGCCATCAGTTCCGCGATCGCCGGTTCCATCCGCGCCGACCCGGAGAAGCCGATGTTGACGATCGGATAGTCGATTCGGCGGCTCAAAATCGCCGTGTACGCCATCCCCGGACGCGACGCGCAACCGCCGTGCGCGATCGAGGTGCCGTAATAAACGATCGGCTTTTTGTCGGTTCGCGGCGAAAGAGCGGTGAACTTCGCGCCTTCCGGAACGCCGATCGAGAGCGCGTCGACGCCGTTGTACAGCGGGAGATAAACCAAGTAATCGCGTTCTTTAGCTTCCATTCCGGAAATCCAGGTTTCCGTCGCTTCCTTTTTCGTCGGCTTCGTGCAGGAGACCCAAAGCCAACGTTTCGAAACGTCGTCGAACGCGTAAAGGTCGAACCCGGAAACGCCGGTCGCCGGCATGTGCGGCATCGCGACGGAACCGGAATAGAGGTTGTAACGCACCTTGATTTCGGTCGCGTCGGTGCGGAAACGAACGACTTCCCCCGCCGAATGTTGCGACAAATTCCAAACGGCGCCGGTAACTTGCTCCTTAGCGCGGCCCGGGAAGCGCGCGAAATAACGGTCGACGTCGTTCCAACACTTGTTTTCGACCGGCCATTGGGTCGCGTCGAACCAAGCGACGCCGTCCTCGACGGTCGGCTTCACGTCGACCGGCTCTTGGGCGCAAAGGCTCGAAACGCTCGTCGCCGCGACGACCGCCGCGAATAAAAACGCAAAAATCTTTTTCATCGAATCGTTCCCTTTATCAAACCAAAATCAAAATTCAACGCGCTTATAAAAACGCGCCGGAAAAAACGAATCGACCGAAACCGCCGCCAAACGACCGCGATTTCGCCCTTATATCAATACAACGCCAAACGCCGGAGACGCAGCCCCGCTTCCCGTCCAAAATCAAAAAGCCGAACGGCGTTTCTAGCGCCGGCGAAAACGGTTCGACCGTCAAACTTTACATACGTTCGACCGTTTGAATCCCGAGCAACTCGAGCCCCTTGCGAATCGTCCGCGAGGTGAGGTCGCAAAGGAGCAAGCGATTCGCCTTGACGTTTTCGTCGTCCGCTTTCAACACCGGACATTTTTCGAAGAACGCCGAGTAACGGTTCGCGAGTTCGTAAAGATACGTCGTCAACTGGTTCGGGCGGTAGTCGCGGAGAACGTTTTCGAGCGCGGCTTCAAACTTCGTCAACTCGAGCGCGAGGGCCCGTTCCTCCGGCGCGGCGAGAACGAGCGTTCGCGTTCCGTCGGCGAATTCCTTCCGCAACGCTTCGACGTCGACGCCGCCGCGAGCGAAAATCGAACGGACGCGAGCGTAAGCGTACTGCATATACGTCGCGGTGTTGCCGTTCATCGCGAGCATTTTATCGTAACTGAAAACGTAATCGCTTTCGCGGTTTTGCGAAAGGTCGGCGTAAACGAGGGCGCCGATCCCGACGCGTCGCGCCGTTTCGCGCTTTTCGTCGTCCGAAAGACGTTCCGCTTCCGGTCGGTTCGCGTCGTTCGCTTCCAAAACGGCGAGGGCGCGCGCCTCCGCTTCGTCAAGAAGCGACTTCAAGCCGACCGCGTCGCCGGCTCGCGTCTTGAACGGGCGTCCGTCGTCGCCGAGAACCGTCCCGAACTTGACGTGCGTCAGCTCGACGTTCCCCATTCCGATAAAATCGGCGGCGGCGAAAAGTTGTTCGAAGTGGCGCGATTGGCGGAAGTCGACGACGTAAAGAATCGCGTCCGGAGCGAATTTATCGCGACGATATTCAAGCGTCGCCAAGTCGGTCGTCGCGTAAAGGAAGCCGCCGTCGCGCTTTTGGATCAGCATCGGGACGTCGTCTCCGGCGAGGAAAACGCCGATCGCGCCGTCGGTTTCGCGAGCGACGCCCATTTTCTTCAGGCGTTCGACCAACGGACCGAGGCGGTCGTTGTAGAAACTTTCGCCGAGCGTTTCGTCAAACTGCACTTGAAGGCGGTCGTAAATTTTGTCGACTTCGGCGATGCAGCGCGGCATGAACTCTTTCCAAAGCGCGCGGTTTTCCTCGTCGCCGTGATGCAGCTTCGACGTTTCCTCCAAAACCGCTTCGCCGATATTTTCGCGGCCTTCGGCGAGCTTCGCGAGTTCCGGATTTCCTTCGACGCCGGCGATTTTCCCGACGACGGAGTCATATTTTTCTTGCGCCGCGTCGAGCAATTTCGCCAAGCGGTCGCGCTCTTTATTCGCTTTTTTCAGCGCGTCTTTCGCTTCCTTCGTCCCGTCGGCGTCGGCGGCGGCCTTCGCTTCGGCGACTTTCGCGACTTGCGCTTCGACCGCTTTTTTCGCCGCGTCGAGGAGCGTTTCGGCGGTCGGGAGTTCCTTTTTCGCCCCGCGGTAGTCGACGAGTTGGCGCGTCAAGCGGTAAAGTCGAGCGAGTTCGTCGACCGGATCGGCGTCGTAAGCGGCGCGATCGAGGAAGTTGCGGAAGCCGTAAATGATCATCCCGAACTGCGTGCCCCAGTCGCCGAGGTGGTTGTCGGCGATCACGTCGTGCCCGAGGAAGCGGTGGACGCGGGCGAGCGAGTTGCCGATCATCGTCGAACGGATGTGCCCGACGTGCAGCGGTTTCGCGACGTTCGGCGCCGAATAGTCGAGAACGACGCGGCGCGGCGACGCCGTTTTTTCGACGCCGAGACGCTCGTCGGTCGCCGCTTTTTGCAACGTTTCGGCCAAGCGCTCCGCTTTTGCCTTAAGATTAATGAAGCCCGGCCCGGCGATTTCCGGTTCCTCGAACCAATCGCTCCAATCGAGGTTCGCGACGATTTCGGCGGCGACGTCGCGCGGGGCTTTCCCCAACTTCTTGCCGAGCGGCATCGCGAGGTTCGCTTGGAAGTCGCCGAATTTCGCGTCTTGACTCGGACGAATCAGTTCCAAATACGGGCCCGGCTCGACGCCGATCGCTTCGAGCGCCTTGCCGAACCGCTCCGCGATGATTTTCAACACGTTCATTTTATCTCTCTTCGCTATTTTCGTTATTTTCACTTCCCGACGTCGACGCGACTTCGCTCAAACGCTCGTTTTACTCGACCGTTATTTTCGCTTCAACCGAAACGCTCGCCGCCAATCGCGTCGTCGTCTCGCGTCTCGAGCCGCGTCTTTTGCCTAAATCGCGCAAACCGTCCTTATTTCGCTTTTCCGCCGTCCAAATCGTCGGAGTAAACGACTTTCGACTCGGTCGGCGGAACGTCGACTTCGCCGGGCGCCGCTTCGAGGGGCGTATCTTTCCCCTTCCCCCAAAGGTCTTCCAAGGCGTAGAACTCGCGGGTTTCCGGCTCGAAGAGATGAACGAGAACGTCGCCGTAATCGAGGACGATCCAACGACTTTCGCCGTAACCTTCGAGATGGCGGCGTTTGTCGCCGAGTTGTTTTTCGAAAACGTCGTCGATTTCCTCGCTCATCGCGTGGAGTTGGCGACGGCTGACGCCCGACGCGATAACGAAAAAGTCGCACATTTGCGTTACTTCCCGCAAGTCGAGGATTTTAACGTCGCTTCCTTTGTTGTCGAGAATCGTTCTCGCGGCCAATCGCGCTCGCACCAGCGACGTCGGCAATTTTTTTTCGTTTCGCGCTTCGCTCACTTCGTTTTTCCTTCATTAATATTAATAACGAGGCCGCGTCGACGACGAAACCGCCGCCCGCCGACCGTCAAATTTTTCGTTTTCTTCCCAATTTATCGTCGACGCGTTCGCAAACGCTTCGTCGGCGCGGAAATCTTCCTCTATTATATAACGAACGACGGCGTTTTACAAGGGCGCGAAGTCGCTTCGTCCCGCTTTTTCGCGCTTTGCGTCGAACGCGGCGTTTCGTTCGTCCAACTCGGAACGTTTTTTCAACTCGTTTTTATCCTCGCCGTTTGAATTTTTCAAATTAGAGAACACAAGCAAATTTTAACGCGCATTCCAACGTTCGAAACGTCGTATTTTTGCTCGCGCCGCCCCAAGCAACAAAAAGCAACAAAAAGCAACAAAAAGCAACAAAAAGCAACAAAAAGCAACAAAAAGCAACAAAAAGCAA
>JAFYQR010000130.1 GCA_017559825.1 Thermoguttaceae bacterium
ACGGAGAAAACGGCGGAGAAAACTCCGGCGAGAACGGAGAAAAGGGCGGAGAAAACTCCGGCGAGAACGGAGAAAACGGCGACGATAACTCCGGCGAGAACGGAGAGAACGGCGGAGAAAACTCCGGCGAGAACGAAGACGACGATCTCCCGGAAATTGATCTCGGCGGTTTGACGAATATTGACGACGACGAGGACGAAGACGGCGGTCTTCCGCTCCTCGCCTGATTCGCTTAACGACGAAGGACAAAAACCGCGCGAACTCGACCGACCGTCGAACTCGCGCGGTTTTTCTTTTCACAACGCGCTTTTCCCCAATTCACAACGCGCTTTTCCCCAACGTTCGCGCTTTTTTATTGTTTAGAAAGAGCCGAATCGGCTTCTTTCATCGCCCCCCAAAGCCGAATCTATTTCTTTTATCGTTTAAAAAACCGGCTTCGCCTCTTCCATCGCCAAAAAAGTATCGAATCCGCTTCCCCATTTAAACGTTTTCTCCGCGCAGTCCCGCTCCGCCAAGAAACGCCGCCGGCCCGCTTCGCGCCGTCGCGTTATTTCAACGCTAACGAAACGCCAAACGGGCTTCTATCGTCGATTTTCGGAGGAAATCCGACGCGACGCCGATTCGAGGAACGCTCGTCGACCGTCGCGCGGCGGGGAAAACGCCGAAAATCGAACTAAACCGCGACGAGAACGTCGAAAAAGACTACTTTTTCTTTTCGACGTGCAGCGTGTGCTTGCGAAGACGCGGGTTGTACTTCTTCAACTTGAGCTTTTCGCCGCCGGGCTTGCGACGAACGATGTAGTTGTAATCGCCGGTTTCTTCGCAAACGAGATAAACGGTTTCCGCCTTTTTCTTACTTTTCCCTGCCATGTTTCCATCCTCTTTTATTGTTCGGCCGTCGCGGCGCGACGTCGCTTTTTTTAACGTAAAACGTTCGACGTTCGAGTTTTCCTCGTCGACGGAAACGAGTCCGTCGGAAACGCGGTCGTTTCGAAGCCGCGAAAGGTTCCCTCGAAAAACGAAAAAACCGGCGGCGGAACGCGCGTCGACGCTTTCGTCCCATTATACCGCCGAAATCGCAACCAACAACGCCCCCCGCCGCGAATTTTCTTGTTTTTGTCGAAAAAATTTTTCGAGGCGTCTTTTTCAACAAACTGCGCAACTTAGGCAATTTAAACAAAGGCGCGTTTTCACCTCCGGCTTCAACCGATCGTCTATCTATCCTCCCTATTTCCTTCAAACTCGCACGCGCGCTTTTTTCAACGCTTAAAGTTGGAAAAAATTTGAAAAAAACGTTTGAAAAACTCTACCGAACGACGCGAAAAAATGTTAAAATAACGGCGTTGAAGTCGACGGCGATTCGGTCTCGCCGCCGCGCCCGCATTCGTCTCTTTTCGTCCGACGCGCCATGACCACGCCCCGCCGCCCCGCGCCCTCCGAAAACGCCGAATCTCGACGCGTTCCTCTGTCCGTTCCGACGCAAACCGACGCGGACAAGCCGATCCTTTTGCCGCCGCGCTCCGTTAAGCAACCGCTCTTCGTCGCGACGCAAACCGACTCCGAACGCCCGATTCCTATTCCGGAACGCAAAGCGACGACGCCCCTTTTCGTCGCGTCTCAAACCGACGCCGAGCGTCCGATTCCCGTGCCGAACCGAGCGCCGGTCGCGCCTCCGCTTCCGACGCCGCCGGCCCTCGAAGAAAAATCCTCGTCCAACGTCGTCCCTAAAGCCGCGCCGACCGTTCTCGTCGCGACCGTTCCCGGAGGCGCGACCGTTCCGCTGACGACGCCCGACGGCTCGACCGTTCTCGTTGCGACCGTCCCCATTCCCGCGCTTGGAACGCCGAACGCCGCGGTCGGAAACGTCGTTTCGAACGTTCCCGCCAACGCCGTTCCGACGACGCCCGCGGCGAGCGTCCCGACCGCCTCCGCCGCGACGAACGGAAACGCCGTCCCCAACGCTCGCGCCGCGACGAACGCCCCGACAAGCCCCGTCGAACCCGCCTCCGTCCCGGAAACTCCGAAACGCCGTCGGTTCCGCCGCGAGAAAAACCGCTCGCAAAACGCCGAGCCCGCCGAAACGAAATCGACTCGCGTCGAATCGACGCCTCCGCCGCAAAACGAATCGGAAACCGACGACGAGCTCGATTTCCTCCGCCAACCGTCCTTTTTCGAAAAAGCTTTTCAGGACGCGCCCGGTTGGTTGACCAGCGCGCTGTTGCACCTTATCCTCGTCTTCCTCCTCGGGTTGCTCGTCATAAAAGTCGACCTGCCAAACCCGATGGCGCTCGTCTCGCAACCGGGCATGAGCGACGAATTCGTTTTCGACGAAGTCTTCGACAACGCGATCGAAAACGCCGAAAACGAAGAGGTCGAGTTCGAAACGTCCGCGGAAGACTTCGCCGAATCGGAAAACATCGCCGAAATCACCGAAGTTTCCGACTACGACGACCCGACGAGCGCGCCCCTGTCCCTCTCCGACGACTCCTTAACGAGCGAAACGCTCGCGGCGGACGTCGATTCGCTCCTCGGCTCGCTAACCGGCGACGAGCTCTCCGGTCGCGGCGCGAACAAAGCGGCGGCGCTCGCGTCCGGCGGCGGCACCGAAGGAAGCGAAAAGTCGGTCGCGCTCGCGCTCGCTTGGCTCGCCGAACACCAAAACGCCGACGGCTCTTGGTCGTTCGAACACCGCTGCCCCTGCTCGGCGCCCGGAACGAAAAACTCGCCGAACGCCGCGACCGCGATGGCGATCCTTCCGTTCCTCGCGGCCGGACACACGCCGGTCGAAGGCAAATATAAGGAAAACGTCGCCGCCGCGATCAATTTTCTCGTCGCGAACGGCAAAACGGAGCAAGCCGGGCTCGCCTTCAACGACGACGGGCAAATGTACGCGCACGGTCTCGCGACGATCGCGCTTTGCGAATGTTACGCGATGCTCCCGGCGCGAGCGAAAAAGAAAAACCGCGAGCTCGGCTACGCGGCGCAAGCGGCGATTCGCTTCATTGAAAACGCGCAAAATACTGAAGACGGCGGCTGGCGTTACAATCCGGGCGACAAAGGCGACACGTCCGTCGTCGGTTGGCAGATGATGGCGCTGCGCAGCGGAGTCGTCGGCTCGCTCGACGTCGCGCCGAACGTTCTCGACGGCGCGCTTCACTTTCTCCGCGACGTCGTCGCGTTCGAGGGCGGCAGTCGTTATCACTATATGAAGGATACGAGCGAATCGACCGCGACGAGCGCCATCGGGCTCCTTTGCCGACTCTACCTCGACTGGACGCCGGACGACGAAACGCTTCTCAAAGGCGTCGACCGCCTCGTCGAAATCGGGCCGAGCTTCGGGAACCCTTACTACAACTACTACGCGACGCAACTCGTCCACCACGTCGGCGGCTCGCGTTGGGTTCGCTGGAACGGAGCGATTCGCGACAAGCTGATCGAAACGCAGGTTCTCGAAGGACACGAGCGCGGAAGCTGGTACCCCTCCGACGCGGACGGACACTGTCAAACCGGCGGACGACTTTACGCGACCGCGCTTAACTGTTTGATCCTCGAAGTTTACTACCGGCACCTGCCGATTCACCAAAAGATTCAAAGCGAGCCGTCGTTCGACGTCGATTTTTCGCTCGAGTAGCGTCGCGCCGATTTCAACGTTTACGCCGACGCGAAAATCGCCCTTTTTTGCGCCGGTCGCCGTTGTTTTCTCGCCGAACGACGTTATACTTAAGTAGCGTCGAACGCCGGACGGGCCGCGCGTCGACCTTCGCCCCCTTCGCCGATTCTCGATTTCGCCGATTCACAAGATGAAAAAATGCGAACGTTGCGGCGCGTCGAACGCGGAACGCGCTCGCTTTTGCTCTTACTGCGCCGCGCCGTTCGCGACGGCTTCCGACGCGTCGTCGAACGCGCTCGCTCGTTTCGACGCGCCGACGCGGTCGGTTTCCGCTTCGTTTGACGCTTCCGAACGCGGCTCGGCGCCTCGAGTCGATTCGACCGACGATTTTTATCGAGCGTTGGCGACGATTTTCGCGACGCTCGGACGCGTTTTCGCGTTCCTTTTCGGACGCGCGTTTTCGTTTTTAAGCCGTTGTTTCGTCGGATTTTGGCGCGCGACCGAAACGCCGCGTTCCCGTTTTTTCGCTCAAACGTTCAAAGTCGGTCGCGACGCGGCGAAAGCGTTCGCTCAGCTTTTCGTTCCGTCGACGAGTTGGGCGCCGAACGCTCCGCCGAACTTCCTTTTGCCGAGCGGCGTCCTCTTTTTCCTTTGGGCGCGTCCCTTCGCTCTCGTCGCGGTCGTTTGCTCGATTTTGTCGAGCGAAGCGCTAAAAACCGACGACGAGCGGCGCGCGGCTCGCCTTGCTTCGACGGCTCGCAACTGGATTTTCGTCGAGCTTTTTTTCGCCGCCGGCCTCGCGTTTTTTCGAGCGTTCGTCGCGACGAGCGCGCTCTTCGCTCGCCTGTTTTCCTAAATCGGCGCTCGCCGTCCGTTTTCCCCTTCGCCGTTTTGAAAGCGACTCGACATGTCGAACAAATGCGTTAAATGCGGCGCGCCAACGCGCTGGTACGACAAAAAATGCGCTCAATGCGGCGCGACGCTAGCGGTTGTCGCGCCGACGACGCCGATCGCGCTCCCCGACTTCGGCGTTTCAAAACCGCGCGAAAACTCGACGCCCGTCGCCGCTCGCCCCCAACCGACCTCGGAACCGGAAAGCAACGCGCTCGACAAACCGCTCGCCTCTGAAAACGCCGTCTCGCTAGTAGCGTCGCGCGAAGAGAAACCGCCGCAACAAACGCTCGCGACGAACGAAAACGGCGACAAAGAAGCGGCGGCGGAAGAAGAAGAAGAAGAAGAAGAAACGTCGCGACGCGCTTCGGCCGACGCAGCCAAACGTCGCCGCCGCGCCGAACGGCTCGCGACGCTCGGACGCGTCGCCGACGTTTGGAGCTCCGCGTTTCTCTCGACAAGAACAAGCGTTTCGCTGGCCCCGAGCCAAGTCCGCCGTTACGCGCTTTGGATCGCGTTCGAACTCGTCGCCTGCCCGCCTTGCGCCGTCTTGGGCGCTTATTTTTTGACCCAAGCGCTTCTCGCCGACCGTCGAGCGGCGTACTCCGAAGCGCAACGAAAAGCGAAGCAAACGCGAACGACGCTCTTCGCCGGACTCGGCGTTTTCGCGGCAAGCCTTTGCGCGTTCATGTTTTACATTCAATCGCAACAAACGAGCGTCGCCCCGAGCGCGACTCCGAACGCCTCGCTCTTTAAGCGATAGACCGCCGCTTCCGACGAACGCCTCGCTCTTCCCCAAACGCCCGGCGAACGCGACGCTCGCCGGCGCCATAAACTCTAAAGCCGATTACTCGTCGACCTCTTTCGGAGCGCAGAACCACGCGATCGCCGCCGCGATCGCGCCGACGGCGACGCCGACGCCGACCGCTTTCCCCATCCCGGCTTTCATCGCCAGCGTCGAACCGACCGCGCCGAGCATCACGCCGAAATTAAAGCAAACGATCGTCAGCTTCAAACGGTTTTTCTTCGCCGCCGACGACAGCTCGACCGTTTCTTTCGCGGCCTTTTGCTTCTTCGCGGCTTTCGGCGCCGCCTCTTTCGTCGAGGTCGAACCGTCCGCGGCGCGTTCGACGACTTGCCGCACCGCTCCGCGCGGATAATATTTCTCAATCGCGGCGTTCACCTGTTGCGGCGCGCAGATCGCGCAGCGAGTCGGCATGTCGAAGAGCATGCGCAATTCGTCCTCGACGTCGAGGCTCAACGGCTCCGGCGACGCGAGAATCAGCTTGCCCATGTCGGCCATGACCGGGACGAACGAGTGTTGGCGCGCCGTCGCCGGTTCGATTTGCGGCGCGTAATACTCGTCGACCGGCACGTCGTCGAGGTTGACGAACGGCAGGCCTTCCGATTCGGCGTACGCCATCATAATCCGCTCCGGTTCCACCGTTTTTTGCTGCAGCAACGCTTGATGGAGCGGCAGGCCGATCGCGTCCGACAAGTTTTTCGCCTTCTTCAACTGCTCCGGCGTCGCGAGTTTTTCCTCGACGACGATTCCCTCGAACGTTCGCCGTCCGCTCGACGACGTTTCCGCCGCGGCTTGCTTGCGTCCGAGCGAAAAGTCGTACTCGGCCTTGCGCTCGGCGTCGGTCAGACAGAGCATCGCCTTGGCCAGCTCGTTCAGGAGAGCTTGCGATTCTTCGATAAAATCGCCGGTCGCGAACTTGCGGACGTAAGCGTTCAGCTCGCGGTAACGTTGGCGAATGACCGCCGGATCGTCTTCGAAGCGATTAAATTTCAACAGCTGATAATAGTTCAGCGGACGATTCGTCGCCTCGATTTTCAACCATTCCTTATAAACGTCGATAGCCATTTTATCTATTTTCTCCGTTTTACCCGTTTGGTTTATTTCCTAAGGAAAAGCCGCCGAAAGCGCCGCGCGTTTCCGCGTCGACGTCTTCGACCGTTCCGTCTATTTTAGCCGCGACGGCGAGAAAAAACAAGCGCGTCTCCCCTCCGAACGACAAAATTCTCGAAAATCGCCGCGCAAACTCCGAAAAATCGCTTCGTTTTTTCGCCGAAAATCGTTTCCGAGGCGTTCGTCCTCTTTTGCAATCGCCGCGAAGCGTTATAATGAGAAAGAAAACGGCTCGCTCGTTCCCGCGACGTTTCGGGAGAGCGCCGTCCTTATTTTCATATCGCCCGCCCTTCGCCCCCCGTTTCGAAAAGAGCTCGCCCATGCGCCGCACAATGTTGAAATCGAAAATCCACCGCGCCACTCTGACCGAATGCAACCTTGAATACGAAGGCAGCATAGCGATCGATTCGAACCTGTTGAAGGCCGCCGACATTCTTCCCGGCGAATTGGTTCACGTCCTGAACGTCAACAACGGTTCGCGCCTCGTTACCTACGCCATCGAAGCGCCCGCCGGTTCCGGGACGGTGATGCTGAACGGCCCGGCCGCTCGCGAAGGCTACAAGGGCGACGTCCTCGTAATCATCACTTACGCCGAATACGACGAAGCGGAACTCGCGAACCACGTTCCGAACGTCGTCAAAGTCGACGCTCAAAACCGGGTGAAATAAGCGCTCTCCGGCGTTTGATTTTCCCGTTTTCCCGAATAAACCGTCGAGCCGAGCGTTATTTATGCGACGCTTGCCTCGACGCGCCGTTATTTTTCGCCCGTTTTATCCTTAATTTTATCGGAAGGCGCAATTATGCAAAACGCGGAATATTTGAACGAACTCTTCGGCATGAACGGTCAAGTCGCGGTCGTGATCGGCGGCGCCGGCGCGCTCGGTCTTTGCCTCTCGACCGGTCTCGGCCAAAACGGCGCCAAGATCGTCGTCGCGGACGTGAACCCGGACGCTTGCCAAGCCGCGGTCGACAAGCTGACCGCCGAGGGAATCGAAGCCGTTTGGAAGACGGTCAACGTTACCGACAAAGCGTCGCTTATCGAACTTCGCGAAGAAGCGCTCAAATTGACCGGCAAGGTCGACATGCTCGTCAACTGCGCGGGGATTAACGTCGGCAACCCGTTCTTGGAAGTCGACCCGGACCATTGGGACAAAATCCTCGCCGTCAACTTGAAGGGGACGATGCTCTCTTGCCAAGTCTTTATCGAATCGATGCTTAAAAACGACGACGGCGGTTCGATTTTGAATATTGGGAGCGTCAACTCGGACAAGCCGCTTTCCCGCGTTTTCGCTTACGCGGCGTCGAAGGCGGGCGTCGTCAACCTGACGCAAAACATCGCGCAAGAGTTCGCGTCGCAAGGCGTTCGTTGCAACGCGATTTGCCCGGGCTTTTTCCCGGCGGAACAGAACCGCAAACTCCTCGACGAACAGCGAGTCGCGAACATTATGAACGGCACGCCGATGCGTCGTTACGGCGACCCGAACGAACTGATCGGCGCCGCGATCTTGCTCCTCTCGAAGAAAGCGGGCAGCTACATGACCGGCTCCGCGGTCTACGTCGACGGCGGCTTCACCTGCAGCTGGTTCTAAACCGTTAAACGACGTCGCTTAACAAACGTCGCAACTCAAACGCAAACCGGCGTTCGCTCGGATTTCCCTTCCGAAACGAACGCCGGTTTTCGCGTCTTTCTTCGCCGTTTTCCCGCTTGCGATAGCGCCGCTTCGGCCGGGATTCCGTTTTCGACGAGCGCGTTCCTCCGCGACGCAAAGAGTTAATAGCGTCCTTCATATTTATACGAATACGAGCAAACGCTCCAACCTTCGCATAACTCGCCTCAGTTCTCCGATTCCCTCCAATATCGGAGAGTAGCGCCCTCGCTCTCGCTCATAAATCCGGGGTGCCTTTCTTCCCACTCGCGCTGTTCTTCAGGCGTCCGTTCTAACGAACCGCGATACGTCCAAATTTCGCGTTGTTGCTTTTGCCATTCTTGGCCTTCCTCGGTTTTAAGCCATTCACTATGTCTCTTACTACGCTCTTCCATACTCCTCGCCATCGCTTTAAAATCGATTCGTATGTTTGTCCCCTTTATTGGCATTTTTCTCAACTCCTCTCGTTGCGTTAATTCCAATATTTCCGAGCCCGACGGCTCCGTTTGCCGTTTTACTGCAACTCGTTATCGCGACGTCCGACGGCAAAAACGGCGGAAACGTCGTTCCTTTATATTATAGAGTCGACGCGGCCCAATTTTATGCGAAAAATTTCAAAAAACGTCGTTTTTTTTGAGGGGAAAATCGCCGCGCCTCCGCCGTTTCGTCGCGACGCTCGCCCCATTAAGGCGAAAGTCGACCGCGACCAACAGCGTTAACGTCGGCGAGCGCGTTAACTCTTGCGACGCCTCCCTTGGCGCCACAAGAGTTAACGCAATCGGTTGAGTCCAAGACTCCCGCCTCTATTCTCCCCCACCCTAATTCGATATATGCCGCCGCGCTCGGCTTCTCGTTGGGTGCGCAAACGTCAAAACGGGTTCCCCCAATCCGCATATACCCCGCCGCGCTTGGCCCAGTAAAACGGGTCGCGGGAGGACTGCGATTCGAACTCGGGCGGCAATTCGCGCCCAAACACATTTTTACCAATTTTCACCCCCTTTGGAAACGCAACGTTACCAAGCGATTTACAACCGAAAAACGCCTCGTCGCCAATCGTTTGCAAGCCCGACGGAAACGAGACTTCCGTAAGTGAAGAACAACCGGCAAACGCCCTGTCGCCAATCGTTTGCAAACCCTCCGGAAACGAGACGTTAGAAAGCGAAGAACAATTGGAAAACGCCCGGTTGCCGATCGTTTGCAAACCCTCCGGAAACGTAACTTTCCTAAGCAAAAAACAGCCACCAAACGCCGAGTCGCCGATCGTTTTCAATCCCTTCGGAAACGAGACTTTCGTAAGCGATTCACACCAGTCAAACGCCCTGTCGCCGATCGTTTTCAATCCCTTCGGAAACGAGACTTTCGTAAGCGATTTACACTTGGAAAACGCCTCGGCGCCAATCGTTTGCAAACCCTCCGGAAACGAGACTTTCGTAAGCGAAGAACAATAGGAAAACGCCCAGTCGCCAATCGTTTGCAAACCCGACGGAAACGAGACTTTCGTAAGCGCAGAACAATCGGAAAACGCTCTATTGGCGATTTCTACGACGCCATCCGGAACGACATACTCGGTTTTTTGACGCCCGCCGGGATACATGCGTAGCTTTTTACCGTCCGCGCTAAAAAGAACGCCGTCGACCGAACGGAAATTCGCATTCCCCTTGGCAACCAGAAAATTTAAAAGCGATTTACACTCGTAAAACGCGCAGTCGCTAATCGTTTGCAAGCCCTCCGGAAGCGAGACTTCCGTAAGCGAAGAACAATAGCCAAACGCCCAGTCGCCAATCGTTTGCAAACCCGACGGAAGCGAGACTTCCGTAAGCGAAGAACAACCCCGAAACGCCTCGTTGGCAATTCTTTGCAATCCCTTCGGCAACGAGACTTCCAAAAGCGATTTACACTCGGAAAACGCCTTGCAGCCAATTACGACGACCGGTTTTCCGTCGATTTCGCTTGGGACGTCGACGCTCGTCGCGTTTTTTTGACGGAATTTCGTTATCGTAACGCCGTCGTCGTCGACGCGCCATTCGAAAATTTCGGACCAATCTTTAGCGGACATTGAACGCTCCTAAAATAATAAAGTTAAATAAGGGGACAAAACCGACGCGAACGCCGAAACGGTCAAACGTCGACGGAACGCAACGGCGCGTCTCGGTCGGTCTTGTCGACGCGCGAACGTCGCCCCAACGCTGCGCCGCGACGGCGGAGGCCAAAACGGCGGAAACGTCGTTTCTTTATATTATAGAGTCGACGCGGCCCAATTTTACGCGAAAAATTCAAAAAACGTCGTTTTTTTGAGGGGAAAATCGCCCTTTTTCTTCGTTCGCCCGTCGCGACGCCGTCCAATTAAGGCCAACGTCGACCGCGACGGCAAACCGCTCCGTTTCTCACCGTTTGCCAATCCGCCGGGAACGGAATTTTCGTCGCCGCCGGAAACCGAAAAAACGCGCCGGGCCGATTTCAACAACCGGTTTGCCGTCGATTTGCGCCGGCACGTCGACGCTCGTCGCCTTATCGTCGAGAAACGCGGTAATAACGACGCCGCCGGTTTCGTCGAGTTCCCAACGGAAAAGTTCGTTCGCCGACGCGCAAGTTTCATTGCCAACCATTATTACCCCTTTCTTTAAACCAAGCCAAACGCGGCGATTACGGTTCCGGCGTCGGCTCGGCGCTTTCGTCGTTCTCCGCGTCGGTCGCTTCGAACGAGATTCCGGCTTCGGCGGCGAACGTCTCCGCGTAAGACCCGGCAACGCCGCGAATTACCAAATCGGCGTTTCTCGGGAACGAACGACCGCCGATCTCCTCGACGCTCGCCGGGATTTCGACCGACGTCAACGCCGCGCACCAGGCAAACGCTTCGTCGCCAATGTTTTTAAGACCGTCCGCAAACAACGCGGACGCAAGTTTTACGCAACCGCCGAACGCGCCCGGTTCGACAACTCGAAGCCCGCTCGGGAACGAAACCTTTTCCAGCGAAACGCAATCTTCGAACGCGTCGTCGCCGATCAAATCGAGTCCGTCCGGCAAGACGACGCTCGTCAACGATTCGCAACCGATGAACGCGTGCGGCGCGATCGCTTTAAGTCCGCTCGGAAACTTTACTTCCGCAAGAGACGAACACCCTAAAAACGCCGACGCCGGAATCGTTTCGACGCCGTCCGGAAGCGCGACCGAACGAAGCGCGGCGCAACCTAAAAACGCTTCGCCGCCGAGTTCGCGAACGCTCGCCGGAAACGAAACCGCCGTCAGCGACGCGCAGTCGCGAAACGCCGAGGCCGCGATCTTCTCCGTCCCGTCCGGAACCGCGTATTCGGTCGCCGCCTTCCCCAACGGGTAAAAGAGCAAGGTTCGCCCGCCGACGGAGAAAAGAACGCCGTCGACCGAACGAAAATGTTTATTCCCCGGCGCGACAAGTATTTCCGTTAGCGACGAACATCCGGCGAAGGTCGCGCGCAACGTTTCGAGTTTCGCCGGAAGCGTTATCGTTTTTAACGCGGCGCAATCGTCGAACGCGTTCGAGCCGATTTCGCGACCCCCTTGCGGCAATTTGATTTCCGTCAACGACGCGCAACCGGAGAACGCGGCGGCGCCGATCTTCGTTACGCGACGTCCGGCGATTTTCTCCGGAACGACGGCTTCGGTCGCCTCCGCGTCGAGAAAACCGGTAATCGTCGCGCTAAACGTCGTCGCTTCGTAAGCGAAAGCGCCCTCTTCGCCGGTCGTTACCGTCGACGCGGCCCGACGCGCCGCTTGCGCGCCCAAGACGCCTAAAAGCGCAAAAAGAAAGACGATAAGAACGCCCAAACGGCGACGCTTCGGACGCGGCGCGGCGTTCGCGGCGGCGGGTTCGGTTTCAACGACGGTCGGTTCGTTCGTTTGCATTGTAAAAACTCCCTAAAATAACAAGGTCGACGGTACAATAAGACGCAAAAAAACCGCCGCCTCGAAAACCGAAGCGGCGCATAAACTTTTAAATAACGTCGCTTACGGTTCCGGACGCGAGTTTTGGAAACCGGGACGGTCGGCGTCGGGTCGCGTTTCGGCGTCCGCTTGACCGCGGCGAATCGCTTTCAAAAGCGTTTGCCAAGTCGGGTCGGCTTTCGACTCGAAAACGTATTTCGGCGCGGCGCCGTCGGCGGTCGGCTCGGTCGAGAGTCCGCGACCGCCCGCTTCTTTCGGCAGGTGCGCCGTCAAGAGCGGACTATTTTCCGGTCGCGACAGGTTGATCCAACCGAAACGCCCCGTCCAGTCGGTGTTTTGCGAATCGTAAACGCCCGGCAAATCGCGGTTTCCGCCGAGAATATTTTTGTGGCAACTCGCGCACTTCGCGTCGTAAATCGGCTTCAACTCCTTCTCGAACCAATCGGCGCGCCCCGAACCGTCGAGCGGAGCCCAACGGTCGCGACGACCGGCGGATTTCGGACGAACGTGCGCGTAAGTCCCGTGATAAATCGCGTTCGAGTCGAGCCAAAAGTTAATTCGCGCCAGCGACGCCGCGTCGACTTCCGTTTCGCAATGCTCCGGCTTGAAGTAATCGGGAAGTCGGCTCGCAAGCGCCCCGGACGTATACGGGACGCAGACGCCGGACGTCGTGTAAAGAAGCCAATAGAATTGCACTAACGGCTTGCCCAACGCGACCTGGTCCGGCGGAAGCGAACCGTCGAACATGTCCGCTTGGCGATACGACCGGCTTCGGCACGTCAGCGAATCGTACGACGCGCTGAAAAATCGGGTCGCGTCGCCGCTCAAATCGCAGCCGCCCGCCGGGTTCGCGCCCTCGTGGCAACGGACGCAATAACGGTCTAAAACCGGTTGCACCAAACTCGGATAATCGACGACGCCGGCGTCGAGCGTCGCGTTCGTCCCGCTTTCGATTCGCGTTTTTTGCGCTTCGTATAAGAAGTTAGGCAAGACCGGAACGCTCGGGGCGCGCTCCGCCGCTTTCGGACGACGGCCGACTTCGAGCGCCGTCGCGGGAATCGAATCGCGGTCTTCGTGGCAACCGACGCAGCCGATCGACTCGCCCGGCATGAACTGAACCGCGCTCGTCATTCGCTGGATTTCGCGGCCTTCGGCGTCGAGCGCTTGGAAGTAAATTTCGCGCAGAGCCGGCACGTAAAAGTTCGCGCTCCCGTCTTCCTCGACCGGAACGACGCCCCAACACCGCTTGGCGTAATAGGTCGCGACGCCCATCGACGGCGATTGGTCGAACGCGCGGTCGCGGAGTTCCTCCGTTTTGCGGATTTGCTCCATAATGCGGAGCGACTTCACGGCGCCGCGCTTCACGTAAGGTTGCAGACCTTCGTAAACGTCCGCCAACACGACTTGACCGACCGGGTCGCCGTCGAGAAGATTCGTTCTTTCGGGAATCCCCCAATCGTCGGCGAGCGACGCTTTAAACGCCGCGACGGTCGAACCTTGCGCTTCGATTCCGTCGGTGCGACGCGGCGCCGGGGCGACTTCGTTCGCGGCGAGGTTCGGACGCAGTTTGACCTTTAAATTCGGGTCGACGATTCGCGAAGCGGGCGTCGGCGGCGTCGGCGTTTCGACGAGCGCGATCGGGCAAAAACAGCCGAGTTCCGGCTCTTCCCAAAGGAGCCGCTTTTCGCCGTCGCAGTCGAGGAGCCAAATTCGGTACCGCTCGAGTTTGCCGTCCGCGTCGGCGCCCAAGACGGACGTCGCGTCGCCAAACGAGCAAAGCGCCCGCGTTTCGTCGAGCGGGAACGGGTCGCGGTAAGCGTATTCGCGGGAAACGTCTTGAATAACCGGAAATTCTTTCGTCCAATACGTAAAGCCTTCGCCGGCGGGCGCTTCGACTCCCGCGCTTCGATCGACGACGCCGATCGCGCCGTGCGGGTAGCCGTGGTGCGGCGCGAAGGTCGCGAGAACTTGCGACGGCGAACCGTTCGGGAACGGCCGCGCGTGCAAAATCGAGCCGAAATCGCGAATCGTGTTCCCGTAATAAAGCTGGTAGAGCGTCCCTTCCGGATTTTGCGTCCAAAGCGACTGTCGGTAAGTCAAGTCGCGGTCGATATATTCCCAACGCGTAAAGAGAATCCGCCCGTCCGGGAGCGACTGCGGGTTGAAGTCGGACAAGGTGTTCATACTGACGCAACGGATATCGCTTCCGTCGGCGTTCATCGTAAAGAGGTTCGAAGCCGGGCCCGGTTGGCAAACGGTGCGACCGAAGCGCCGCGTCGAGACGAAAACGATTCGCCCGTCCGCCGCCTCCGTCGGGGAAACGTCGAAGAACGGGCCGTCGGTCAGTTGCGTTAAGCCGGTTCCGTCGACGCCGACTTTCCAAATGTTCCAAAACTCGGAGCCTTCCGGGCGGTAAGAGAAGTAAATCGTCGACGCGTCGAACGATAGGTTCATATCGTAAATCGAGCCGTTCGGGTCTTCAAAAATTGTCGTCGCTCCGGCGTTTAAGTCGTTCGGGTCGACGCGGCGAATCGCGCAGCCGCGGCGCTTCGGCGTCGCTTGCCAAAGGTCGTTTCCGACGGAGTTGGCGCGGTTCAACATTCCTCGAGCGACGTAAATAAAAGGCGGAACGTCTTCGAGCGCGAGCGTTTCCGGATAGTCGCCCGTCGACGTTGCGGTCGGAGCGAGCGCGACCGTTTGCCAATCGACCGTTTTCCCGTCCGCGTCGAACGCTCCGTCGGCATTTTCGAGAAGTTTCACCCGCAAATCGCCGTATTCGACGTCGTTTTGCCAAAGCCGAAACGCGAACGTTCCGGCGCGAAGCGCGTCGTCTTTCGGCGCGTTTTCGGCGCGGTGCGAACCTTTTTTCTCGCCGTCGAGATAAACGTCGAACCCGGTTTCGTCGAACGCGACGCGGAGTCGAAACGCTTTTCCGACCGGAATCGGCGTCTCGATCAATTGGAGCCGGTTGTAATTTTTGCGGTGTTCGCCCAAGTTGAGGAGCCCGGCGCTCGGGTCGAACCCGATCTCGTATCCGTTGAACGCGTCCGCGCCGACGCCGGAATCGGAAATCTTGAAGCAGAGACCGGAAAAGCCCGCTTTCGCCTCCGGGAAACGAACGGAAAGCTCGATTTCGCCGCGTTTGACCGTCGCCCAAGCGGGATCGGCGAACGTCAGCCGCGAACCGGAGTCGCCGCGACCGAAAACGCGCCCGCCGTCGACTTTCCAATCGCCGCCGAACGCGTCGAACCCGTCGACCGGTCGCGCCGGGCCCGCCGGAACAAACGGAAGCGCTTCGATTCGCGCCCCTAACGACGCCGAATTCGCCGCCTCCGCGCCGAACGCCGCGACGCTTAGCGCCAACGCTCCGAAAAACGCGCCGAACGCTCGCGCAAGCCGCCGTCCGCAACGCTTCTTTTCGCTAATTTTTCCGATTTTTCTCATCGTCGTTTCTCCTCCGTTTTATCCTTCGGTCGCCGCGCCGCCCGCGACGGTCGCGTCGACGCCGTCCTCTATTATAAGGGACGCGAATCGGAAAATCAACGGCGCGTTCGACAAAACTCAATTTGTCGAAAAAACGGAAAAATCCCAAAAAAACGTTGACGAGCGGCAAAAATTCTGTTAAACTAGACAAGATTGGCGCTCGACGAAGCGCCGCCCAATTTCGGGAAAACCGACGCCGCTTTCCGCCTCCTATCGACTCGCTTCCGCCGTTTTCGAACGCGTTCCGTTCCGCGCACGTCGTTCGTTTTCCTCTTTCGTCCTTAGCATTCCCCCCTTATTGCCCTTTAAAATCAAAGGAGTCGAACCTAATGACGCGTCGCTTTTCAACGCTCGTCGTTTGCGCGTTTCTCGCCGTCGCCGCGACCGGTTGCGATCGGTTAAAACCGGAAAAAAAGGCCGAATCGCTCGGCAAACCGAAAGAAACGCTCCAAGTCTCCGTCGTCGAGCCGACGACGCGAACCATCGTCGACTACGAAGAATTGAACGGGCGAACCGCGGCGGTCGAATCGGTCGACGTGCGAGCGCAAGTCTCCGGCTACCTTGAAGAGATCCGCTTCCAACCGGGCCAAAACGTTAAAGAAGGCGACGTTCTTTTTAAACTCGACGACGCCGTTTACGCCGCGGTCGTCGAACAGCGCAAAGCCGACGTCGTCGCGAAAGAAGTCGAACTCGAACAAGCGCGCCTCGACTGGAACCGTCAAAAAGATTTGAGCGAACGAGCCGCGACGGCGCGCCAAGAGCTCGAGCTCGCCGAAACGAAATACAAGCGCTGCCAAGCGGAGCTGACCGCCGCGCAAGCGAACCTCAACCGCGCTCAAATCGACCTCGACTACGCGACGGTCAAGTCCCCGATCGACGGCGTCGTCAGCCGCGAGCAAATCACCGTCGGGAACCTTGTCGAAACCGGCTCGACGCTTCTTACGAGCGTCGTCGCGGTCGACCCGCTCTACGTCTTCTTCGACGTCGACGAGCGAACGCTCCTCGGCTTCCGCCGCAACGTTCTCCCGAACATCGAAAAAAACGGTTTTTCCGTTAAATTCGCGGTCGGCGACGAAGAGTTCGAACGCGAGGCGAAAGTCGACTTCAACGAGCCGCGCCTCAACGAAACGACCGGCACGCTCGAATTCCGCTCCGTCGCCGAGAATAAGCCGAACGCCAACGGAACGCGCAACCTCCTGCCGGGCGTTCGCCTGCGCGTTCTCTTCCCGACGAGCCTTCCTTACGAAGCGACGATTATCCCGGAAGAAGCGATCCTCACCGACCAAAACGTCAAATACGTCTTCACCGTCGACGCCGAAAACAACGCCGTCTACACGCCGATCGAACTCGGCGCGCTCCAAGACGACAATATGCGCGTCGTCCTCTCCGGGCTCGAACCGGGCGCCCGCGTCGTTATCGACCAACTCCTCAAAGTTCGCGACGGCGAGCCGGTCGAGGCGACCGTCGTCGAAAACCGCTCGACGACGATGGTGATCCGCGAAGACGGCACGTTTTACCCCAACGACGGCGGCGCTCCCTACCAAGACGACCTCGCGACGACGCCGTTCGTCGGCGAAGGAAAAGAGGCGCCCGCCGAAACGCCGGCTTCCGCTCCGGTCGAAAACGCGGAGCCGCAAAGCGCGTCCGAAACGCCGAATCCGCAAAACTAACGCGGTTTCCGTTTCGGTTTCCAACCTCTTATTCTCCGAGACGAGCGCCGCCCGAAAACGACGTTCGTCGCAACATAAAGGAACAATACGTTGGCGCGCTTTTTTACCGACCGACCGATTTTCGCGAGCGTTCTGTCGATCTTGATCGTTTTGATCGGCGGCATCGCTTACTTTTCCCTCCCGGTGGCGCAGTACCCGAACGTCGCGCCGCCGATGATTCACGTCAGCGCGAACTACTCCGGCGCGAACGCCAAAGCCGTCGCCGAGTCCGTCGCGACGCAAATCGAAGACCAAGTCAACGGCGTCGAAGGGATGCTCTATATGGAGTCGACCAGTTCCAACGACGGCCGAATGGGGCTTTCCGTCGCGTTCGAACCGGGAACCGACCTCGACGACGCGCTCGTTCTCGTTCAAAACCGCGTTTCGCTGGCGACCTCGAAACTTCCGGAACAGGTGAAGCGCGTCGGCGTTACCGTCCGCAAGCGTTCGCCGTCCTTGTTGATGATGGTCAACTTCGTTTCGCCGGGAAACAAATACGACCAAGTTTACCTTAGCAATTACGTTTCGCTCCGCGTTCGCGACGCGATTTCCCGCGTTTACGGCGTCGGCGACATCTCGATTTGGGGCGAAAAGGCGTACAGTCTCCGCGTTTGGCTCGACCCGGCCAAGATGCGCGCTCGCAGTTTGAACGCGTCCGACGTCGTCGCCGCGATTCAAGAGCAAAATCAACTCGTCGCGACCGGCTCGCTCGGCGAACCGCCGATGGACGAACCGATCGTCTTCCAACGTCCGTTCGACCTCGAAGGGCGCCTTTCCCCGGACGAAAACGGCAAAGCGTTCGAAGATATCGTCGTTCAAACCGACGAAACGGGCCGCGTCACGCTCCTGAAAGACGTCGCTCGCGTCGAGTTAAGCGCGCTCAGCACGAACGTTACGAGTTCCTTCGACGGTCTCCCGACCGTTACGCTCTCGATCAACCAGCTCCCGGACGCCAACGCCGTCGACACGGCCGACCGCGTTCGCGCCCGTTTGGCGGAACTCTCCAAAGAATTCCCGGACGGCGTCGACTACGTCGTCGCTTACGACACGACGCCGTTCGTTAAATCGTCGATCGAAGCGGTTCAACACACCTTGATCGAAGCGATTATTTTGGTCGGTTTGGTCGTCGTATTGTTCCTGCAAAGTTGGCGCGCGGCGCTGATTCCGCTCTTGGCGGCGCCGATTTCCTTGATCGGAACGTTCATCGCGATGAGCGCGCTCGGCTTCAGCTTGAACAACCTTTCGCTTTTCGGGCTCGTTTTGGCGATCGGGATCGTCGTCGACGACGCGATCGTCGTCGTCGAGAACGTCGAGCGCCACATTCACGAAGGTCTTTCCGCTCGCGAAGCGACTTACAAAGCGATGAGCGAAGTTTCCGGCGCGCTCGTCGCGATCGCGTTGGTGTTGGCGTCGGTCTTTATTCCGGCGGCTTGCGTTCCGGGAGCGGTCGGAATGTTCTACCGCGAGTTCGCGTTGACCATCGCCGTTTCGACGTTGATTTCGTGCTTCGTTTCGTTGACGCTGAGCCCGGCGCTTTGCGCGTCGATGTTGCATGACAAGGGCGCTCGCCGCGACCCGTTGACTTGGCTGATCGACGTTTTCTTCGGTTGGTTCTTCAAACTCTTCAACGTCGTTTTCGACGCGTCGACGGCGATTTACGTCGGCGTCGTCCGTTACATGCTGCGATTAAGCCTTATCGTCTTAATCGTTTACGGCGGCCTTCTTTACTTGACGGCCGACGCGTTCCAGTCGACGCCGACCGGCTTTATTCCGGTTCAAGACAAGGGCGTTATGCGCGGCGCTTGCGAGCTTCCGGACTCCGCGTCGCTCTTCCGCACTCGCGAAATGATGCGCAAAGCGTACAAAATGGCGCTCGACACGCCGGGCGTCGCGCACGTCATCGGCACCGAGGGGCGCAGTTCGCTCGTCGACTCCGCCGCGTCGAACGTCGGTTCGTTCAACTTCGTTTTGGAACCGTTCGCCGAACGCGCGAAAAAGGGCCTCACCGACGTCGTTATTAAGCAAGAATTGGAAAAGAAGTTCGCGACGCTGACCGAAGGCAAATGCTACGTCTTCCGCGCGGCCCCGGTCGACGGCGTCGGGCTCGGCGGCTTGAAGGTTCAGCTGCAGTACAAGGGCGGCTCGTCCGATTACTCGACGCTGCAAGAAGTCGGCGACAACGTCGTTTACATCGCCTCGCAAATGGCCGAATTTAACACGTTGAAGAACGCGTTCCGCGGCTCCGTTCCGCAAGTTTTCCTCGACGTCGACCGCAACAAAGCGAAGGCGATGAACGTTTCGCTCGACGACGCGTTCGAGACGATCAACATCTACTTCGGTTCGCGTTACGTCAACGACATCACGTTCCTGAACCGCACGTTCCAAGTGAAGGTGCAAGGCGATTCGCAGTACCGCGACGAACCGGAGGACGTCTACCGCGTCTTCGTTCGCAACAACTTCGGCGAAATGACGCCGCTCGGCTCGTTCGTTACCGCGAAAGACTCGACCGGCCCGCTCGCGATCAAGCGTTTCAATATGTTCCCGTCGTCGGCGTTGAACTTCCAAGTCAACGAAGGCGTCAGCTCCGGCGAAGCGATCAAAGCGATGGAAAACCTCCTCGACGAAACGCTTCCGGACACGGTCGGGTACGAATGGACGGAGCTCGCGCTCCTCGAAAAGCGCGCCGGGAACACCGCGATTTACGTTTTCGGTCTTTCCGTTTTGCTCGTTTTCCTTTTGTTAGCCGCGCTTTACGAAAGCTGGTCGCTTCCGTTTGCGATCGTGTTGGTCGTCCCGATGTGCTTGCTCAGCTCGCTCGTCGGAGTCAACCTCGCGAAGCTCGACATGAACGTCTTTACGCAGATCGGCTTCTTCGTCTTGATCGGTTTGGCGAGCAAAAACGCGATTTTGATCGTCGAATTCGCCAAGGACGCGCAGGTCAAAGAGGGCAAAAGCGGTTTCGCCGCGACGTTGGAAGCCTGCCGCTTGCGTTTGCGTCCGATTATTATGACGTCTCTCGCGTTCATTTTGGGCGTCGTTCCGTTGATGACCGGAACCGGCGCGGGTCGCGAGATGCGTTTCACGCTCGGCGTCGCGGTTTTCTCCGGAATGCTCGGCGTCACGCTCTTCGGGATTTTCCTGACGCCGGTCTTCTACTACGTCATGCAAAAGTTTTCGCGTCAAACCCGCCGCGCCGAGGCGAAGCGTCGCGCCGCGTTGAAAGCGAAAAAAGCGTCGAACGAAGCCGCGTAAAAAACGGCGGTCCGACGATAAAACGCGTCTCGCGGCGACTTTTGCCCTCGTCGGCTCTTGTCGAAGCGGCCCGCGTCGAGTAAAATAAGGAAGGCGTTCCGCGCCGTCGACGGTTCGGCGGGCGGCGCGCCTTCGTTTTTGCCCGTTTCCCTTAGATTAACGTCGAAAGGCGCTCCTCCCGTGTCCGACTCGCTCGCCGCGTCGCAAGCGCGACTCCAAGAAGATCTCCGCGGTTTGGTTCGCGGGGACGTTCGTTGCGACGAAATCGTTCTCCAGCTCTTTTCGTCGGACGGCGGCCCGTTCCAAGAGCGTCCGACGTGCGTCGTTTGGCCGCGCTCGACGTCGGACGTCGCGGCGGTCGCTCGGTACGCGGCGGAGAAAAAGATTTCGGTTCATCCGCGCGGCTCCGGTTCGAGCGGCGGCGGAGGCGCGATCGGCTCCGGGATCGTTCTCGACTTTTCGCGCTACATGCGCCGCCTTCTCAGCGCCGACGACGAAAGCATCCGCGTTCAGCCGGGCGCCGTTCGCGAGCGGGTCAACAACAGCTTGCGAACGACGAAGCGCCGTTTCTTCGCGCCGAGTTCCGGACACGTTCCGGTCGGGACGATCGGGAGCATTTTGTCGGCCGACGTAACCGGCCCGCGTTGGCTGCGGCACGGCTCGCCGAACGAGCGCGTTCTCGAGCTGACGGTCGTCGACGCCGACGGAAAAATTTGGAATCTCCGTCCCTTTAACTCGCGTCCGGAGCGCGGATTCGTCGACTCGTTCGGCGGAGCCGCGGCCTTTCGCCGAACGCTCCTCGACGCGCTGATCGCCGAGTTGGAAGCCGCGTCGCTCTCCGGTTCCGCGCCGTCGACCGTCGGAGGCGGGTTCGATTTCGGCGACGGCGGCGGCTTCCGCTCGTTCCGTTCCGACGTTGTTCGCGAGGATTTTTTCCGTCGAACGTTCGGCGGCGACGCGCGAGCGGTTCGCGAGTGGGTTCGCGTCGGGCCGTGGGGCGCCGCGCTCCGAGTAATCCGCGACGCCGAGCCGTTTCTCGACGCGGAGCTTCCGCCGAACGGCCCGTCTCGCCGCGGCTATCCGTTGCGCGACGTCGTTCGTTCCGGCGTCGATCCGACGCGTTTCTTCGTCGGCTCCGAGGGAACGCTCGGAATTATCGCCGAGGCCCGCCTTGCGACGTCGCCCCTCTCGAACGCGTCCGCGGCGGCGATTTTCCTTTTCGACTCGCTCGACAAAGCGGCGCGGGCCGTCCCAAAAATTCTTGAGTTCGAGCCGACCCTTTGCGATCTCCTCGACGGACGGGTCGTCGCGCTGACTCGCGATTGGGACGCCCGTTTCGAAACGATTTTTCCGCAAACGACGCAAGCCGCGCTCGTCGTCGAGCTCGACGCGGACTCCGACGTCGAACTGCGCCGTCGCGTCGAAGACCTGCGTCTGCGCGTCGTTTCCGACGCCGAGGCTCGCGCCTGTTGGACGGCGTTTTCGTCCGACGAAAAGCAAATTTTTCGCGACCTTCTTCGCAAGTCGAGCTGCGCGCGGCTGCGAATGGCGCCGTCGTTCCAAATCTTCCCTTACTGGGAGGACGTCCGCCTTCCGGTCGAGCGAATCCCCGATTTTCTGAGCGAAATCCGCGAGCTGTTCCAACGCGAGCGCTTAATTTACTCGGTCGGCGGCTTCGTCGGTTGCGGACAACTCTCGATTCGCCCGATTTTGCCTTATTCCGACGAGGAGGAGAGCCGCGCGTTCGCGCTTTCGGAACGCGTTGAAGAGCTCGTGCTCGAACGCGGCGGCGACGTCGGCTCGGCCAAGGGGCACGGACGCGTCCGCACCGCCGTAATTCCGAAGCGATTTCCGAAACTTTTCCCGTCGTTCGTTCGCTTGAAAGACGCGCTCGACCCGGAAAACCGACTCAACCCGGACTGCGTCGTTTCTCCGGAAATGCGCCGTCTCGCCGCCGAGCGCGCTCGCGGCGTCGAACGCGTTCGCCCCGTCGCTTCGCCTTCCGACGCGTTCGACGTTCTCGCGCCGGAAACGGACGCAGCGCTTCGGGAAAGCTCGCTCCATTCTCGAACGATCCGGCGCCGAACGCCGTTTGACGCCGCGCGGCTCGAGCGCGACAAAAAGATCGACTGGCTCAACCGTCCGACGCGTTCGCAGCTCGAATTTCAGCTCGCTTGGAACCCGACGCTGGTTTATTCGCCGACGTTCCAATGCGTCGGGTGCGGACACTGCCGTATTCGCACCGCCGAAACGCGCATGTGCCCGGCCTTCCGCAACGCGCCGGACGAGAAGGCGTCGTGCCGCGCGAAAGCGAATCTGTTGCGAGGCGTTTTCGACGGCGACCTCGACTTGAGCGCGCTGACGAGCGACGACGCCCGCCGCGTCGCCGACTTCTGCATTCGTTGCCATTCCTGCTCTTCCGAGTGTCCGGCGCAGGTCGACGTTCCGCGCTTGGCGTTCCGTTTGCAGAGCGCGTATCAGGCGGCGACGGGCCTTTCGGTCGCCGATCTTTTCGCCGTTCGATTCGACGACGCGCTCCGGTTGGCGTCCCGTTTTTCCTCCGTCGTCAACGCGGCGCTTCGAATCGACGCGTTCCGTTGGGCGCTCGAAAAAACGCTCGGCTTGGCTCGCCGACGCCGTCTTCCGCGTCTGGAGCGCCGTCCTTATTTGAGCCGCCCGCGCAAAACGCCGTCGCTCGACGCGTTCGCCGACGACGCGCCGAAACCGGCTCGCCGCCGCGTCGTTCTTTTCGTCGATTCATTCGCCAACTACTTCGACGCCCAATTAATTGAAGCGGCGAAAAGCGTCCTCGAACTCAACGGCGTCGAGGTCGTCGTTCCGTCGGAGCCGCGCGCTTCCGGAACCGTTTCGTTCGCTCGCGGCGACGTCGACGGAGCGGAGCGGATCGCGACGCGCAACGTCTCGATTTTCCGCGAGCTTTTGCGCTCCGGCGCCGAGATCGTCGCGCTCGAGCCGTCGTCCGCCGTTTGCATAAAGCGCGAGTATCCTTATTTTTGCGACGACGCCGACGCCAAGGTCGTTTACGCGAACACGACCGACGTTTGCTCTTATTTAGCGCGGCTCAACCGGCTCGGCGAGCTGAACCGCGCCGCGTTGCGTCCGTTAAATATAGAGAAAACGGTCGGTTACCACGCTCCGTGTCGAACGCTCGCGCTGACCGGCGGCGCGTTGTCGTCCCCGACTCCGGCGCAAACGCTCTTAGAGGCGATTCCGAAATTAACGGTTCGTCGTTTGGAGCGCGGCTGCTGCGGCTTGGCGAACTACTCAGGTTTCCTTAAAACGCGTTATTCCGAGAGTTTGCGACTTGGCGCTCGACTTTTTTTAGCGATGCGCGACCCGGCGATCGGGGTGTGCTCGTCCGAGTGTTCGCTCTGTTGCCTACAGCTGTCGCAAGGCGTCGACAAACGCGCCCGCAAAAGTTCGAAACGCGTCGCGCACGTCTTAAAGCTCTTAGCCGCGTCCTACGGCGTTTTTTCGCTCGACGAAGCGTTCGCCAACGACGAATAACGAAAAAGGGCGCGCTTCGAACCTCGAAGTTCCGAAACGCGCCCTTTTCCTTTTTAAAAAGTCGTTTTTCGCGTCAAGCGGCGTCCTTCCAATCGTCGAGAAGCCGCTTAGCCAACGCGACGCAAGCGTTAGCGCTGTCGCTGTATCCGTCCGCTCCGATGGAAGCCGCGAACTCCGCCGTTACCGGCGCTCCGCCGACGAGCGTTTTCGTCGTTTCGGCAAGTCCTTCCTTTTCAAGAAGTTCGATCGTCGCCTTCATTTGCGGAGTCGTCGTCGTCAGAAGCGCGGAAAGCGCGACGAACGTCTTCGCTCCGCCGCGGGCCTTGACCGCTTCGACGAATTTTTCCGGCGCGACGTTGACGCCAAGGTCGACGACTTCGAACCCGGCGCCTTCGAGCATCGCGGCGACGAGGTTCTTCCCGACGTCGTGCATGTCGCCCTTGACCGTTCCAATGACGACGCAACCGATTTTCTCGACGCCCGCGCTCTTCATTAACGGTTCAAGAATTCCCATCGCGATTTGCGTTACCTTCGACGCCATCAGGAGTTCCGGAACAAAGTACTCCCCTTCGTCGAAGAGGCGGCCGACTTCGTCCATCGCCGGAACGACGCTGCCTTCCAAAATCTCGTCGGTCGACAATCCGGCGTCGATCAGCGCTTGCGTCGCGTCGGCGGCGGAGGCGACGTCGCCTTCGACGATCGCTTCGTAAAGTTCGGTTCGAGTCGGTTCGCTCATTTTCTTAATCCTTTATTGTTAAACGGTTTTCAACGTCAAAAATTTATTTTCTTTCGTCGCGCCGACGCTTAACGCTCCGGTTTCGGAACGCGGGTTCGTCCGGTCGAGGAACCGTCTCTCGCGCCCCGTTTGCCGCGACCGCGTCCTCGTCCGCTCTTTCGCGCTTGCCGCTCGAAATCGGCGAGCGTCGTTTTCTTTCCGATTTGTTCGCGCAGCGCCTCGACTTGGTCGCGCAGCTCCGCCGCCCGTTCGAATTCGAGCGCGTCCGCCGCTTCGAGCATTTCTTTTTCGAGCGCGGCGACGTATTCCCGGGTAACGTATTCTTGCTCGTCGGCGGCGCCCGCCGCTTCGTTCGCCCGTTCGCGAGCGGCGATTTCCGCGTCGATCCCGGCTCGAACGCCGCGTTTGACCGTCTCCGGCGTGATTCCGTGTTCCTCGTTGTACGCCTGTTGCAAGCGTCGGCGACGCTCCGTTTCGTCGATCGCTTTGCGCATCGAGTCGGTAATTTTGTCGGCGTAAAGGATAACTTTCGCGTTGACGTTCCGCGCGCTCCGCCCGATCGTTTGAATCAGCGACGTTTCGCTCCGCAGAAAGCCTTCTTTGTCGGCGTCGAGAATCGCGACGAGCGACGCTTCCGGGAGGTCGAGCCCTTCGCGGAGGAGGTTGACGCCGACCAACACGTCGAAAACGCCGTTGCGCAAGTCGCGCAAAAGCTCGACCCGTTCGAACGCGTCCAACTCGCTGTGCAACCAGCGACACTTGATATTTTGTTGCGTAAAATACGACGCGACGTCTTCGGCGAGTCGCTTCGTCAGCGCCGTTACCAAAACGCGCTCTTTCTTGGCGACGCGTTCTAAAATCTGCTCGCGCAAGTGTTTAATCTGAATATCCGCCGGAACGACTTCGATAATCGGGTCGAGAAGCCCGGTCGGACGAATCGCCTGTTCGACGACGCGACCGTTCGAGGCTTGAATTTCGTATTCGGCGGGCATCGCGCTGACGAAAACGACCTTGTCGACGCGCTCTTCCCATTCGTCGAATTTGAGCGGGCGGTTGTCGAGGGCGCTCGGCAATCGGAACCCGTGTTCGATCAAATTCCGTTTGCGCGCTTGGTCTCCGGCGAACATCGCGCGGATTTGCGGAATCGTAACGTGCGACTCGTCGACGAAGAGGAGAAAATCGTCCGGAAAGAAGCTGAAAAGGGTTTCCGGCGGCTCGCCCGGCTTGCGGTCGGCGAGAATCGCGCTGTAATTTTCGATTCCCGGGCAAAAGCCGATTTCCTGCATCAGCTCCATATCGTACCGCGTTCGCGCTTGGAGCCGTTGCGCTTCGAGCAACTTCCCTTGGTCGCGAAACTTTTTCACCTGCGCCGCCAACTCGACTTCAATCCGCTCGATCGCGCCTTGAATCCGCTCCTCCGGCAAGACGAAGTGTTTCGCCGGGTAAATAAACGCGTCTTGAACGGAGCCGATTTTTTCGCCGGTCGTCGGATTGACGAGGCTTAACGCTTCGATCTCGTCTCCCCAAAACTCGATTCGAAGCGCGTATTCCTCGTAAGAGAGACGCGCCTCGACCGAGTCGCCGCGCACTCGGAATTGGCCGCGTTCAAAGGCGACGTCGTTCCGCTCGTACTGAATGTCGACCAGCCGACGCAGCAAATCGTCGCGGTCCATTTCGTCGCCGACGCGGAGCGAAACGGTCAAATTCTTGTAGTCTTCCGGCGAGCCCAAGCCGTAAATCGAGCTGACGCTGGCGACGACGATCACGTCCTGGCGGCTGACGAGCGAACTGGTGGCGGCCAAGCGCAGACGGTCGATTTCGTCGTTGATCGACGCGTCCTTTTCGATGTAAATATCCCGTTGCGGAATATAGGCTTCCGGCTGATAATAGTCGTAATAGCTGACGAAATAGGAAACGGCGTTGTTCGGGAAAAACGCTTTAAATTCATCGTAAAGCTGCGCCGCGAGGGTCTTATTGTGCGACAAAACGAGCGCGGGCCGCTGCAGTTCCTGAATGACGTTCGCCATCGTGAACGTCTTCCCGGAGCCGGTGACGCCGAGGAGCGTTTGTTTTTTCGCGCCGTTTCGAAAGCCGTCGACGAGCGCGCGAATCGCCTTCGGCTGGTCTCCGGACGGTTCGAACGGTTTCTGCAAATCGAACATAATCGCGCCTTTCCGCTTTAACGCTCGTTAAAAACACTTCCAGCGAAACGCCGAACGCCGACGCTCGAATCGTTAATTATACCCGCTTTAACCGCCGCGTCAAGCGGACTTGCGATAAACGCCGCGCTGCAAAAATTCAAGGAAACCGCGATCGCGTAAAAGTTGCGTCTGCTGACGAATTTTCTCCCTAATATGATCGTTCTTCGGATATTTTCGTTCAACTCGTCGACGAACGCGTAAACGTCGTTTAAACGAAAAACGTCCGTCGGAATTTTTTCAATACAGGTCATCACCTCAAGAAGCCAACCGCGGCTTTCTAAGTTTCTCGTTTGCAACCGTTCGCAACGCCGATACGCCGCAACGACTTCCGTTTTTTCAAGCGCCTTTCCATCTCGAACAACGGGAACGCGCCCGCTTTCCGGAATCTCACTCAACCAAATTTTACTACCAACCCAACCGGCGCGTCGAGCCGTCGCCGGTAAAGGAGATCGACGTTCGACGACGCTCGGCGTAAAGAAAAATTTTGGAATCAACGTCAAACCGCAAACTTCGAAACGCGTTCCCGCAACCCGATATTCTAGCGCTAACAAATGCGGATTTTTGTCGCTCGTAATTCGTTTGATCGTCGCGTCGTAAGCGCCGCCGGAAATTTTCCGTCCAAACTTTCCTTTTTTACTTTTCAGCTCGAAAATTTCGTTGCAGCGCGAACAAAAAAAATCGGCGACCGGTTTGCCGTTCGGAAATTTTGTTAATCGGTCGTTTCCGCAACAAGGACAAAAAAGTTCCTTCGCCGCCCAAGGTTCGCTCATTACGCGCGTCTTTTGCGAACCGCTCGAATAATCGTTCGCCAACGCTTCGTCGAAAAATAAATTCATCGCCGTTTTTTCGTTCTTCGTTCCTTAAAGCGATTCCCAACGCCGGCTCGCGACCGAGCGTTTGACGACGTCGAGCGCGTCTTGGATTCGCAAACCTTGCGCCAAATCCGGGCCGAACGAGCCGCCCTCGCCGACCGAACGGTAAAACGTCGCCAACGACGCGACGTGCGCTCGCAACCAGCCGGTCGTCGATTTCGCCGACGGGAAGTCGCACTCCGGCGCTTCGTAACGCGCGCCCGCCGCGATTCGCGTCCAACCGGATTCGCCGCCGTTCGGCCCGCTCGGTTTCGTTCCGTCGAAAAACTCCAAATAGTGCGGCTCCATCAGCGAAAACCTTACCGCGCCTTGCGTTCCGCCGATCTCGAACGTCATTTCGTCCTCCGCGCCGGTCGCCAACTTCGTCGCTTCGACGACGCCGGTCAACGCCGCCGGATTCGTCGGGTCGCTCGCCGCGTCGTTTTTCGCCGGGCGCGACAGGCCCCGCGTCAAAATCGAAACGGCGTCCTCCGCTTCGACCGGGCGCGTCGGAACGTCCGCCGCGTTCTCGCCCTGTCGAATTGCTCTCTCCGGTCGCGTCGGCCAAAGAGTCGTCGCCGTCGCCGTCAACTCCGCCGGAAGTCCTACCAAATAGTCGGTTAAGTCGAGCAAGTGCGAAGCTAAGTCGAGAATCGTTCCGCCGCTGGGCGCGTGTTTCCAACGGAACGGCGCCGACGCGTCCAAAGCGCCCGCGTGATAGTAGCCGATTCGATAACGAACCAACCGCCCGAGCCGCCCCGACGCGATCAGCTCTTTCGCCCGTCGAATCGCCGCGAACCCCCGCAAGTGAAACGCGACTTGCGTCGGCGCGTCGTAACCGGTCTCCGCCAACGCCGCCCGAACGGTCGCCGCCTCCGCCGCGTTCGAAACGACCGGCTTTTCGCAGTAAATCGGCTTTTTACAGCGAATCGCGGCGAGAAGCGCGGGCAAGTGTTCCGCGTTCGGCGCGCAAACGTGAACGACGTCGACCGCCGGATTCTCGATCAACGCCGTCCAATCGGTCGTCGCCAACTCGCAGCCGAGCGTTTGTCGCGCGGTCTCCGCCGTCTCCGCTCGACTCGTCGCGACGCCGAAAATCCGCGGCGCGACCGTCAAACCCGGCGCGAAAAACGGCAAACTAGCCAAGCCGTAAGCGTGCGCTTTGCCGATCATTCCGAACCCGATCAACCCGACGTTCAACGTTTTTTTCATCGCCGTTCCTTTCGTTTTTTCGTTGCGCGAACGCTCGCCAAACCGCTTAAGCTCCGCTAATTGCGTAAACCGCTCAAAATTCTCCGACGCGCGGACGCTCTATTTTTCTAAGCGCCGACAAAATAAAATCCGCTCAAAACGCCGTTATTCCCCGCGTTCCCCGTTTGCCTCCACCCCAATTTCAACGCCGCGGACGACGTTTGTCGGCGCCCTCCAAACCGGAATCGCGCTTTCTCTCGCGCAATCGTTCCAGCGGAATGAAAAACTTGGTTGTCGACAACGATCGAAAATCGGCGGAATCTAGCGCCCCGCTCGTTCGTTCGCGCGAAAAGCGCAAACGCCGGTTGTCGACAAAACGAGACCGCCGCCGCGGTTTCCCTTGTTCGACCGATTAAAACCGTCGTTTACCGGCGCGGGCGTTCCGTTCGGGGCAAAAAAAAAGAGTTTCGACAACTCGCCGAAACTCTTTTCTTCACAGTGGGCGCACATGGACTCGAACCATGGACCTCGTCCTTATCAGGGACGCGCTCTAACCAAACTGAGCTATGCGCCCGACCGAGTCGTCGAAAACCGCCGCTCGAAGCGCGACAATTCCCAAACGTCTCAAATGTTTTTCGCATTTTACCCCAAAACGTCAAAAGCGCAAGGGGCTAAATCAAAAAATCCGCAAAAATTTCCCGAAATTTCGACGAATTTTCGCCAAGCTCAAAACGGCGGCGTTCCGGACGCGCCGCCTCTTCCGCTCGTTCTCCCGCCCGAGCCGGACGCGCCGCCTCTTTCGTTCGTTCTTCCGCCCGAGCCGGAAGCTCCGGCGCTTCCGCTCGCCCCCGCCGCGTCCAACGCTCCCGGCGCTCCGAACGCGGCGGACGTTTCCGATTCGACGGACGGCGTCGCCGCGGTTTCGGCGTCGGTCGACTCGCTCGAATTGCGCCAACGTCGATTCGACCGCATCGTTTGGAGCGCGTTCAGAAGTTGGTCGCGCCGCGACGTCGGAGCGGCGGGCTCGGTCGTTTCGGGAGCGGTCGCGTCGGTCGAAGCGCCGATTTCCTCGATCGGAAGTCCCAACGGATCGGTCGCTTCCAACGTTTGCGGCGTCGACGCGAAATCGGCGGGCCGGGCGACGGACGGATTCGCCCCGTTTCCCGTTCCCAACGCGGCGCCCGGCGTCGTCTCCGCTCCGCTCGGAGTCGGAACGCTCGGCGCGTCGAAACGGTATCCGGTCTGCCGGTCGAGTTCGGCGAACGGATCGGCCGCGCTTCCGGGCGTCTCGATTTCGAAAACGCCCGACGTCGCTTGGTCGAGCGCGTCCCACTCGGACCCGACGAGCGCGCCTCCGGAGCCAACCGCCGAGCCGCCGAGCAAAATCGCGTCGGAGAACCCTTTGCCGTTCATCGACAAGTCCTTGTAAAAGACTTGTCGCGGCGGCTCCGTCGTTCCGTCGACGACGACCTCGGCTCTCGCCGACACGTCGACGCCGTCGAGAAAACCGACGATTTGAGCGCGATAAACGTCGCCTCGCGTCGTCGTTTTGTCGTAAATCGCCTTCATCGTCTCCCAGTCGACGATTCCCTTCGTATAAAGCCAAGTCGCGTGTCGGTAATCGTCCGGAATCGCTTCGTCGAGCGCCGGACGGTCGTCCAAAATTCGCCGAACGTCCGCGGTCGCCAAACCGGGAATCGCCGCCAAGACCGGGCGTGGAGCCGCGTTGACGTTGACCCGCCCGACGATCGTCGTCGAAGGACTCGTCGACGCGAAGTCGAGCAATTTGAAGATTTCCTCCGCGTTCGCGTTCGAACGCGCCGTCGTCAGCGGCGAATCGATCGCCGTTCCGCCGACTAAAACGCGCCCTCCGACGACGTCGAGCGGAGTCGCCAACGTAAAACTCGCCGGAACGCTAAAATCGACCGCCGTCGACGCGAGCCGTCCCGTCGGAACCGGATTCCCCTCGGCGTCCTTCGCGTCGACGCCGCTCGTCGGGCCGAACTGCCGCGCCCAAACGACGAACTTCGCCAACTCTTCGCCGACTCGCGGCGCCAGCTCTTGGTAGAGAAACTCCAAGTCGTCGACGTTCAAGTCGACGCGCGCTTCGCCGGTCGGGTCGACGTCCTTTTCGGCGCTGAAAACGGTCAGCAGCTCTTTCCAAGGAACCGCGTTCCCTTGCCCGCTCCGCCGCGACGAAGCGGTCGGAAGCGCGAGCGTCGTCAGCGAGCCGCCGAGCGCTGAATCGCTCGGCGTCGACTCGTCGATATTTTCGAGACCGAACGTAAAGTTTTCGTCCGTTCCGTAAAGATGCAAACGAGTAACGCCCCGCGCCAACAACAACTCTTCGAGGAAAACCGGGACGGCGTTGCGCGGACTGTACGGGAGCTTTTCGTCCGTATAATATCGAGTCTCGCCGCCGTTCGGACGCGCCGTTTCGTCGGCGTCGATCCAGTCGAGAATCGAGTCGGCGGCGGTCGCGGTCATTCCGGGCAACTTCATGAGCGCGTCGCGTCCGGCGCCCTCTTTCTCCGCTTCCCAAGCGAGCACGGCGTCGAGGTTCAAGCGCGTCGACTCGTCGACAAGGCCGTACCGAACGCCTTCGATATTCTCCTCTTCGAATTTCGGCGACAAAATCGTAAATCGCGACGTTTCCGTTCCGCCGTCTTCGAGCGTCAAGAGCGGGGCCGCGCAAAAATAGCTCGGATTGTCGTAAACGCCGCCGATTTTGTTCCGCTCTTTGGGGCTCGTTTCGAGCGTGCCGACCAAAAACGCGACCGCCGACCGGTCGACGCTCCGAACGAGCGCGTCGTACCCGCGTGTTTGCGTCGCCGTCCGCTCCGTTTGCATCAACGTCAAAAGGGTCGCGCCGCCGAGCGTCAGCGCCGCGACGACCAACGCGACGACCAGCAAAACGACGCCGTCCCGATCCGAACGCCGCCGAGCGAAACGCGCCGTCGCGATTCGTTTCGCCGTTTTCGTTTTTCGCGTTATTATTAATGAAAGAGCGTTCGCTCCGCCGTCGGTCGTCATCGTTCGTTTCGCTCCGCGCGATCGTCGTTTGTCGTCGTTTTTTTCTTGTTTTCGTTGTTTTCGCCCGTTTCGCCGTCGAGCCGTCGGTCGTGATAGGCGCGTTTTAGCGCAGCCAACTTGCACAGCGCCGGTTTCGGTCGTCCGTCGACGTCGAAAAGCCCGGACGTCGGCGCCTCCGCCCGCGTCGACGAAACCGAGCCTTTTTTCTTGTTTCGCGTCGCTTCGCAAGAAGCCGTTTCGGAGAAATCGCCGTCCCTCGCCGAGCCGACGTCGTCCCAACGGCTCCAAATAGCCTCGTCGACGGAGCGGCGGGCCATCGCGGTCAAAAAGAACCGCCGCGCGTTCTCCTGCTGCGTCTTTTCGCTCCAAAACGACTCGTCGATTTCCAGTTCCGGAGGAGCGGTCAGCCAATAGTCGACGCCGCGCTCGCCGTCGCGCCGCTCTCGTCCGAACCAACGTCCCCAACCGGCCTCCGCCGTCGTCGAAAAGAGCGTCGGAACAGGCCCCTTCGGGTTTGCGCTCGGAAACGACGCCGCGACGCTCAACGGAACGCCGAGCGCCGCCCAACGGTCGAAAAATCGATGCAGCTCGAACGGATCGCGAGGCGCCGTCGCCAAGCGCGAAAGTCCGAAATTCGTTTCGAGATAAAACCCGTCGAACGCTCGCCGCAAAGCGAAACGATAGGCGACGTCCCAAGGCGCGCCCGCCGCCGAGCGATCGAAAAGCCCGGCGTCGCCGAACGGACTCTCAAACCCTAAAAACGCCTCCGCGTTCGAATCGATTCGTCGAATCCGACGCGCCGCCTCCTCGACCGTCGCGAAACGCGTTTCCGAACTCGGCGCGAAATCGCTACGCTCGACGTTCGTCGAAACGACCCAACGCCGAACCCGCCCCGCGGCGCGCTCGACCGCCGCCTCGACGAACCGCAAAAACGCCTCCGCGATCTCCGAATCGGAACGCCCGACAAGCCGCCGCGGCGTCGTCTCCAAATTCCAGCGCGTCAACGGCCCGAACGTCGTCCGCAAGCCGCGTTTTTCAGCGAACGCCAACGCTCGGTCGAACGCCGTCCAATCGAACGCGCCGGATCGTCGCTCGACGTCCGCCCAGGAAATCGTCGGATTAAAAACGTCGAACGCCGCTCGAAAACGCCGTCGCGCTCCGCTTCGAGTCGGATCGACGAACGGATTTTTTCCGCCGCGAAACGCCGACGCTCCCGCCGCGAACCCGAACGCCGTCGACCGCTCGAACGCGCCGTCGCGACGCGCTTCCGACGCTTGTTCGAGAAAGACGTCGTTGAGCCGCGAGCACGTCGCTCGCAACGATTCGAACGCCGCGAAACACTCCTCCTCGAACTCGGACGCGCTTCGATCCGCCGTCGCCAGCGCCGCGAAACGCCGCGTCTCGCGCCGAATCGTCGCTCGCAGAGCTCGAGAAATATCCAGTCCGAGCGTCCCCCACTCGAACCGCTTACGCAACAACCGAGCGAGCTGTCCCCGCGCCAACTCCAAAAAGAGCGAGCGAGGAACGCTCGACGGCGCCAACGTGCCCGTCGACGCAAAAATCAGCCCCTCTCGCCTCGAAAGACAGGGAACGTAAAAAACGCCCGACGCGATCGACGGAACAAAAAAACGAAGCGCGTTCGCCGTTTCCGTCGCCGGTTCGACTCGCGCTTCCGTCGGCGTCGGCGTTCGACCTCGCTCGACGAAAAACGCTCGCCGCGCCCTCGCCGGATCGAGCCGACGCTTCGGATAAATAAAAACGAACTCGTTCGCCATTCCTTTCCGCTCCGCCGCTCTCGCCGGCTCGTCCGCCGCGCAACCTTTTTCGCCGTCGCTTCCCAAACTTACCCTAAAATATAAAGCAAAGCGTCCGAAAAATCAACGCCGCGCGACGACGTTTCGAGAAAAAAACGCTCGAAAACTTGGAAAACCCGATTCTTTCCTAAAGACAAAACGTTTTTTCACGCTATATTTCGCCTATCTTTACTAAATTTCCAAAAAATTTCAAGAAAAATCGGAAAAGTTTTGAAAATTTCCACAGTTACGTCTGGAAAAACAGACTGTTCTTTTGTATAATGAGCGACGGAGGAGAAATTGGGCGTTTTTAACGCCTCCGTCCGATAACGAATACGCGAACCGTTCTCCGCGACGCGCTCGGCGCCGTCGGCGATTCGGTTGGCGACGATTTATTTTGAACTTTTAGGAGTTTCACATGAGCATTAAGACTTCCCGTCGCGATTTTCTTAAGGTTTCGACGATCGCGGGCGCCGGTTTCATGGTTGGCGCCGGCAACACCGTTAAACTCGCCCGCGCTTCCGCTCTCCAAGGCGTCGCGGTCGCCGGTATCGGCGTCGGCGGCAAGGGTTCCAGCGACATCCAACAAGCCGGCATTTACGGCAACGTCGTCGCGCTTTGCGATATCGACAAAGGGACGCTCGAAGGTCAAGCGAAAAACTTCAAACAACCGAAATGCTACCAAGACTACCGCGATCTGTACGCCGAAATGATGGACAAGATCGACGCCGTCGTCGTCAGCACCCCGGACCACACCCACACCTGCATCACCGCGCAAGCGTTGAAAGCCGGCAAACACGCTTACACGCAAAAACCGCTCACCCGCACGATCGGCGAAGCCCGTTACCTCGGCTACCTCGCCAAGAAAAACGGCGTCTGCACCCAAATGGGCAACCAAGGCAGCACGCTCGACTCGATGCGCAACTGCGTCGCCCAAATTAAAGCCGGCGTTATCGGCGAAATCAAAGCCGTCCACATTTGGACGAACCGTCCGATTTGGGCTCAAGGTCCGAACCGCGACATGACGATGGCGAAATTCGAAGCGCAAATGAAAAAAGACTTCGCCGACGACCCGGAATTGGCCGAAGAAGAAGTCGCCGCCAAGAAAAAGCAAATCGCCGACGCTCTCAAGAACATCGATTGGGACTGCTGGATTGGTCCGGCTCCGAAACGCGAATTCTGGCCGGGCATCTACCACTCGTTCCAATGGCGCGGTTGGTGGGACTTCGGTTCCGGTTCGCTCGGCGACATGGCGTGCCACACCGCCAACATGCCGTACGGCGCTTGCGACCTGAAATTCCCGACCGAAGTCGTCGCGGAATCCTCCGGCCACGACTTCAACTCCTTCCCGGCGTTGAGCAAGATTTGGTTCCAATTCCCGGCCAACGATTGGCGCGACGCCGTCGAAGTTTCCTGGTTCGACGCCAAGACCCGTCCGGACGCTTCGATCTTCGAAAAATACGGCATTACGAAACCGACCGACTCCGGCTCGATCATCATCGGCACCAAGGGTTGCGCTTACAGCCCGGACGACTACGCTCGCAACTACGAACTTCGCGCTGAAGGCGGCGCCAAGCTCGAAGAAATCAAGGGCGTCGAATACCGCAAAGCCCCGACCGACGCCAAATCCGGCGACTTCGACACCCGCAACAAACTCGAATGGTTCACCGCCATTCAAGAAAACAAACCGGAACTCTGCTGGAGCAACTTCCCGGAATTCGCCGGCCCGCTCACCGAAACGATCCTCCTCGGCAACCTCGCCGTTTGGGCCGCTCCGGAAGCCGGCAAACGCGGCGAAACGATCAAGTGGGACGCGAAGAAACTCGAAGTTACCAACCTCGCCGATCTCAAGACCCCGGGCGTCGCGAAACTCGTCCGTCCGGAATACGAAAACGGCTACGAAAAGATCGACTGGTCCGAACTCAACTGAGTTTGGTCTCGCAAACCGTTTGATTCAAGCGGTTTAGGTTGACGCAAAGGCGGTTCGTCGCAAGGCGAGCCGCTTTTTTTATCGCTTTTTCTCTTTCACCGACGCTATTCCGCCCTATTTTTGCAAGTCGCCAACCAAATGTTCGCTTAATTTCGTTCCGTCTCATTTCCCTAGGCAAAACCCGCCGGTTTCTTCGCCGTCGTTCTAATCGGAACGCAAAAAAGCCGCTTTCGCAAGCGGCTTTCAAGGAGCGAACACGCCCCGTCTTCAACGTTGTCTTTTTTTCTTAAAAAGACTTCCGAGTTTATCGGCGAAGCGATTCGGCGTTCGATGCTCGAGCGGCGACGGCGTTCGCCGCGGCGGGCCGACGTCGCGACGACTCAACGTTAATCCCGTTCGGCGCGGCGTCTCAACGCGTTCTTCGTCGTCGGCGGCCTCCGGACTCGCCTGAAATTCATTCGCGAGCCGATTGCGCGCGAGCGTTTCTTCGTCTTCGCGTATCCCCAACTTTTCTAGAATCCGTCGACGACTAAAATCCGCTCTGGTTCCGAAATAAAGCTCGACGGCGACGGGATCTGAAAGCACCTCGAGCGGCGTTCCGGAACACAACACCTTACCGCTGTTGACGATATAACTTCTGTTGGTGATCGCGAGCGTTTCGTCGACTTGGTGGTCGGTGATGAGCACCGCGATCCCTTCGTCGGCCAGCTGCCGCACGACGCCTTGAATCTCCTGAACGTTGAGCGGGTCGACGTTCGCAAACGGTTCGTCGAGAAGCAAAATCCGCGGTTTCGCCAACAAAGCTCGCGCGATTTCAAGTCGCCGCCGCTCGCCGCCGGAAAGCCCTCCGGCGCCGCCCATTCCGACCTTGTTGCGGCGAACGTGATTCAAGCTGAATTTTTTAAGCGATTCTTCGAGCGCAACCTTCTGCTCGGCGCGAGAATATCCAAGAAATTCCATCGCCGCGACAAGATTCTGCTCGGTCGTCAGCGTTCCAAAAACGCTTCGGTCTTGCGGCAAATACCCGAGCCGCCCCTCTTTCGCGCGGCGATACATCGGCCACGACGTTACGTCGAGCCCGTTGAGCGTTATTTTTCCCTCGTTCGCCGGAATCAGCCCGCACGACATGCGAAAACTCGTCGTTTTTCCAGCGCCGTTCGCGCCGAGCAAACCGACGACTTCGCCCTCGCGCACCTCGAAACTTACGCCGTCGACGACGCGCCGCTTGCCGTAAATCTTGACCAACCCTTCGGCTTTAAGAACGACCGCTCGTTCCGAACCGTCGTTCGCGTTCCTTTCGTTTCGCTCCATCGTCGTTCGTTCTCCTTCGTTCGCGCGGCTTGCAAGGTCTCCGCGCGTTCCATATTATACGCGCCCGCGCCGAAAAAACGAGCGTTTTTCGACGAACGCTCGCTTTTTTTTGCGAAAAATTCGAAATTCGCGGCTCGTTCGCCGTTACGCCGTTACGCCGACGCGTTCGACGATTCCTCGACCTCGGCAAGCGCCGCCTCTTCTTCGCGTCGCCAACGCTTCGAAGCGAGGAAAGTAAGACCGATCAACGCCGCGGCCGTCGCGACAAGGAAAAGAACGACTTTCAACTCGACGGGATTTTGCGCGACGCCGGCGAGCCGTCCGCCCCCGTTTTTGAAGCACCAAAACGCGAAAACCAACGCTAAGTACGGCGTCGTTATATACTTAACCACGAAACCGAAACAACGCGGAACGCGAGTTTTCGCGCCTCGGTCGAGCTCGGCCGTCGTTTTGTCGGCGCCCCAAACCCAAGCGGCCAACGCCGTTTGCAGAAAGACGACGACGAACGGCATAAAAGTCGCAATCCAAAAATCGAACGCGTCGAGCGCCGCCGCGTTCTTCGTATGCCAACAAACGATCGCCGTCCCGATCAGCGCGACCGCCGCCGTCAGCGCGACGCTCGCTCCGTTCGAAAGACGCAGCGTCTCCTTCGTCCACGCGACCGCCGGCTGCGCTTGCGACACCGAGCTCGTTATCCCGGCGATGAAAAGGAGACTAAAGAAGAAAAAGCCGAAAAACTCGCCCCCCGGCATCAATCCGAACACGTTCGGCAATACGATAAAGCCCATCGTAAAGGTGCTGGCGAAACCGTCCGCCGCCGCGACGCCGAGGAACATAATCGCCGCCGGAATCGTCATCAGCCCGCCGAGCGCGACTTCGCAAAACCCGTTCGCCGCGACCGCCGTCAACGACGAGAGCGCGATATCTTTATTCGGCTTCACGTAACTCGCGTAAGTCGCGATCGCGCCGACGCATAACGACGCCGAAAAAAAGATGTGCGACGTCGCCGCAAGCCAAACTTCCGGGTTCGCCAACGCCGTCCAAACGCTCGTTTGTCCGACGACCGCGCCGCACTCGTCGAGAAGCGGGCGCGACGGATTCCACATAAACCCGAGCCCGTCGACGAAACTTTGCCCCTCGACGCCGGTCGGATTGCCGAGCGTCGCGACGCGCAAAATCACCAAAAACGAACAGAGTAAAAGAAGCGGCGTCGCGATCTTGCAAAACCTCTCGATCCCCTTGGCGATCCCGCAATAAACCAGCGTAAAATTCGCCGCCGCGCAGAAAAGCGTCGCTAACGCAACCGGCGATTTCCAAAAGTTTTGAAAGAGCGTTCCGTCGCCGTTCATTCCGACAAAATTCGCGAACGCCGCTTCATAAGACGCGGAATCGCCGAGTTTAAACCCGGAATCTACCGCTGGAAAAACCGAGAACTCCACCCCCAGCGGTCGCAGACATCCGCCGAGATACTGCAGCGCGTAAAGAAGGCACCACGCCTCGACAAAAATGTAAAACATGCAAATGCCGATCGGAACCAAAGCGACCAGCCCGCCGGCGACGCCCCAACGCGTTTTACGCTTCCCGGCCGCGCGGTAAATTCCCGGCAGCGAATGGTACCCGTTGCGTCCGCCATGCCGCCCCAGCGCCCACTCCGTCCAAGCGATCGGAATCGCGACGATCAACATCGAAATAAAATACGGGATCATGAACGCGCCGCCGCCGTAAGTCGCCACTTGGCCCGGGAAGCGCAAAAAGTTCCCCAAGCCGACCGCGCTTCCGGCGACCGCCAGCACGACGCCTAAATTCGATTCCCAATGTTCGTTTTTACCGTTTTTTTCGCGAGCCATTCGAGTCTCCGCCTTCCACGTTTCGACGCGTTTTCAACCGTTTCGCTAAACGTTTAACGTTTTAACGCCGTTCCACATCCTTCGATTCGCCGCTCTTGTTTCGCGCGTTCGGCGTCCTCTTCCTCGCGCCGCCAACGACGCGCCGCCTTCAACGACACGACGATCAGCGCCGCCGTCAAGAAGCCGATAAACGCTAACGAAACTCGCGCCGCTCCGTCCTCAGCGACTCCGGCGAGTCGAGCGCCCAAATTGTTCCAAAGCCAAAGCGCGAAAATAATCGCCAAATACGGCGCCGAAACAAACTTAACGACGAACCCCAGGCAACGCGGAAGACGAATTTTCGCTCCGCGGTCGAGCTCGGCCGCCATCTTGTCCGTTCCCCAAACCCAAGCGACAAGACAAGTTTGCAACAACGCGAAAACAAACGGCGTAAAGTTCGCCAACCAAAAATCAAACGAATCGAGCGCCGCTAAATTCCGCGTAAACCAACAAACAATCCCGATCCCGACAAGATTAACCGCCAACGTCGCCGCGACGCTACAACCTCGCGACCAACGAAACGCCTCTTGCGTCAGCGCGACCGTCGGCTGCACTAGCGAAATCGAACTCGTCAGCCCGGCGAGAAAGAGAAGGCTAAAGAAGAGGAAACCGAAAATCTCGCCTCCCGGCGTCAAACCGAACACGTTCGGCAAAACGACGAACCCCATCGCGAAAGAACTCTCGAAACTCCCCGCCGCCGCGACGCCGAGGAACATAATCGCCGCCGGAATCGTCATCAGCCCGCCGAGCGCGACTTCGCAAAATTCGTTCGCCGCGACCGCCGTCAACCCTGAGAGCGCAATATCTTTTTTCGGCTTCACGTAACTCGCGTAAGACGTGATCGCGCAAAGACATATCGACGTTGAGAAGAAAATCTGCGACGTCGCCGCGAGCCAAACTTCCGGGTTCGCCAGCGCCGTCCAAGCGCTCGTTTGTCCGACGACCGCGCCGCTTTCGTCGAGAATCGGTCGCGAAGGATTCCACATGAAGCCGAGCCCGTCGACGAAACTTTGCCCCTCGACGCCGGTCGGGTTGCCGAGCGTCGCGACGCGCAAAATCACCGAAACGGCGCAAAGAAGGAGAAGCGGCGTCGCGATCTTGCAAAACCGCTCGATCCCCTTGGAAATCCCGCAATAAATCAACGCAAAGTTCGCCAACGCGCACGCCAGCGTCGCCAACAACAGCGGCGACGTCGAAAAATCAAAGAGCGAACCGTCGCCGTTCATTCCGACGAAATCGGCGAAGAAACTTTCGTAAGCCGCCGAATCGCCGAGCTTTAACCCGGCGTCAAGCGTCGGAAAAAACGAAAACTCCAGTCCGATCGGACGCAAGCATCCGCCGAGATATTGCAGCGCGTAAAGCAAGCACCACGACTCGATAAAGACGTAATACATGCAAATCACGAGCGGAGCAAGAGAACACACTCCGCCGCAAACGCCCCAAAACGTCTTGCCGTTCCCCGCCGCGCGATAAATCGCCGGCTGCGAATGATAACCGCGCCGACCGCCGTTGCGCCCGAGCGCCCACTCCGACAAAGCGAGCGGAATCGCGACGATCAGCATCGAAACGAAATACGGGATCATGAACGCGCCGCCGCCGTAAGTCGCGACCTGACCGGGAAATCGCAAAAAGTTCCCCAAACCGATCGCGCCGCCGGCGACCGCCAACACGACCCCTACGCTCGAGCCCCAATGTTCTTTTTCACATCCTTGGTCGCGTCGCGACATACTCGCCCCCGTCGACGCCGCGTCGTTCGAACCGACTCGGTTTCCGTCGAACTAAACCGTTGTTTTACGTTGCTTGTCTCGTTACTCGTCGTCGGCCGCGTCCGAGCTCGCGTCCGGCGTCGTCGTAATTTTCCAACAACACCAAATCAAAAGCCCGGTCGTCGCGCCGATCGCGAGCGTCATGCTGATCCAACCGCCGAGAGTCATCGCTTTTCTCCTTGCCAATATGAAACTTAGCGCAAACCCGTTTCGAACGTCGCGCCGTTACCAGTTAAGCTCGGTCGCTTCGTCCCAATGTTCGTAAAGGAGCTTGATCGCCTCTTGCTCGGCGGTGATTTCCGCTTGCAACTCCTTAATTTTCGCGCCGTCGCGGAGGATTTCCGGTTTCAGCGCGTCTTCGTTGAGCGAAGCGAGCCGAGTTTCACGGATGAAAATTTCGTCCTCGATGTCGGAAACCTTACGGAACGGGAACTTGCGCTTTCTCTTTTCTTTCTTCGCTTTTTGGTCGACCGCAGGCGCGCCTTGCGACGCTTTGAAATTCGCTTCGGCGTATTTCGACGGGTCGGAGTTTTTCCCTTTATTGCTCGGAACGCCGTTCGTTCGGTTCTCGTCGAGATTCGGAACGGCGCCGCGATTTTTCCCTTTCCCTCCCTTCGGAACGCTCGGCGTCGACGGCGCGGAAGTCGTTTGCGCGTCGGCTTTACGATTTGTCGGTTTCTTTTCGAGCGACGAGCGGCGCGCGAGGTTCGAGTTCGCTTTGACCGGCGCTTTCCCCGACTTTTTCTCCGGTTCGAACGGTTCGTCGAGCGCGTTCGGAAGGAACGGGTCGGCCATCAGCCCCTTCTGCACCATATGACGGAACGTCGAGTAGTTGCCGTCGACGATTTTGTACGTCGCGTTCGGCTGGACGACGAGAAGCTTGTCCGCGACTTGGTCGACGAAGTAACGGTCGTGGCTGATGAAGATAACGCTTCCTTCGAAGTCGCGAATCGCCTTTTCAAGCGCCTTGCGGGCCCAGAGGTCGAGGTGGTTCGTCGGTTCGTCGAGGATAAGGACGTTCGGGTCGTCGGCGGCGAGCTTCGCCAACGCGGCGCGGCACCGTTGGCCCCCGCTTAAATTGCAAACTTTAAGGAGTTGCTGATCGCCGGAAAGGCCGAACGCGCCGAGAAGTTTGCGGCGTTGCAGGTCTTCGAAAACCTTCTTTTTCGGGCGAATCGCGTCGACGACCGGCGTTTGGTCGTCGACGACGCGCAGTTGTTGGTCGAAATAACCGACTTCGACGCCCTGTCCGAAGCGGACGGCGCCGTCGTCCGGCGTTTCTTCGCCGAGCAAGCACTTCAAGAACGTTGTTTTACCGCAGCCGTTCGGGCCGAGAATCGCCCAGCGTTCGCCGCGTTGCACGTCGAACGTAAAGTCTTTAAAGAGAGTACGTTCGCCGTATCCTTTCGTCAAACCTTCGACGCGGAACACTATGTCGCCGGTGCGCGACGCGGGCGGGAATTGCATCGGCGGCGCCGAGACGTTGCGCGGAACCTCCGGCGGATTTTCTTCGAGCCGTTCCAATTTTTTGCGACGGTCTTCGGCTTGCGCGGCCTTCATGCCGTAGTGGTGGCGGCGGATAAAGTCTTTCGCTTTCTCGACTTCCTCGACGTATTTCTCGTAAGTTTTCGTTTGGACGGCGAGGCGTTCTTCCTTCAAACCGAGGTATTTCGTGAAGTTCCCCGGATAATCGTCGACCGTGCCGGCGTAAAGCTCGAACGTGCGGTTCGTTACGCGGTCGAGGAAGTAACGGTCGTGGCTGACGAGAATCACCGCCGCCCGCGTCGTTTTGAGGAAGTCTTCGAGCCATTCGGTCGCCGCCAAGTCGAGGTGGTTCGACGGTTCGTCGAGGAGCATAATGTCCGGCTCTTCGAGGAGCAACTTAGCCAAACCCAAGCGGTTGAGTTCGCCGCCGCTGAGGGTCGCGACGTCTTTTTCGAAGTCTTCGTCGCGGAAACCGACGCCGTGTAAAATCCGTTCGACGCGGTGTTCGATGTTGTACGCGTCTTTCCGCATTAGTTCTTCGTGAATTTTATCGTACCGCTTCGCCAAGCGATCGCGTTCGGCGTCGTCGGCAACCTCGCCCATTTGGACGGCGATTTCTTCGGCTTCTTTTTGCGCGTTGAAGAGCGGCGCCAACGCTTCGCGAGCGGCGTCGATGAGCGTCGCGTGAGAATCGGTCTTCGGCCGTTGCTCGAGGTATCCGATCGAAATTTCGCCGATCCGTTCGATCGAGCCTTTTTCCGTCTCTTCGCGTCCCGTTAAAATGTTGAGCAGCGTCGTTTTACCGCACCCGTTCGGCCCGACGAGCCCAATTTTGTCCCCCTCGCGCACCTGAAAGGTAACGTCGGCCAAGACCGGATCGGGCCCAAAGTGTTTTCGAAGATGTTCGACGTTGAGTATAACGGCCATAATCGCTTCTATTTCCTAAGTTTGCGGAACGTTCGTAAGTCGCGTCGCCTTTTCTCTGCCGCGACGCGTCCGCTCGCCTATTTCTCTTTTTCGGCGACGACAAAATTTTCTTTATTTTACTCGATTTCGAGCAAACGACAAGGACGGCGTCAACGCAATTTTCCCTTCTTTTGAGCCGTCGATTTCCGCGAGCGTTCGTCGACGCCGGAAAGCGCGCCGTTCGTTTTTCGCGCTTTTGCGACGGACGCTTCGTTTTTTACGCCTCGCGCTTTCCTTCTTACGCGGCGAAGGCGGCGAAATTCCGCGAAAAAAACTTTTCGACAAAAACGTTCGGCAATCTTTACAAAACGGCGGCGAAACGCTTGAGAAACGACGCGATTTCGATTAACTTATTCAACGCGGTCAGTCCAAGTTTAATAAATTCCCCAAATTAACGCAAAAATACCGCGTAAATTTCACCGGACGCGATGCGTCCCAACGAGAAAGAGCGAGCGATGTTGGATCGCAAAACCTACGAAGCGTTGTCGGAAGCGCTGAAAAATCGCGAAGTTTCGTGCCGTTCGATCGCGCGTTCCTTCGGCGTCAGCCACACGTTGGCCCTCAAAATTCGCCGCCAAACCGGTCGCGTTCGAGTTTTCGACGCTCCGGAAATCGCCGCGCCGCTCGGCGAGTACCTCCGCTGTCCCCGTTGCGGAGCGAAAACCCGCCTCCCTTGCGTTTACTGCGCCGTCGTCGACGAGTTAAAACGCAAACCGCCCAAGCGAGAGCGTTCGGAAACCGAACTCGCCGACGAACGCGGCCCGGCGTTCCTCGGCGACGAGTTCGCGATCGACCTGCCGCCCGACGAGTACGCCCGTTACCAAGAGGTGCGCGCTTGGCGAGAACGAAGTCAAAACCCGCGTTTCGAAGTCGTTCCGGACGATTGGCCTTGGCGCGACGAAACGTTCGTCGACGCGGAATCGCCCCGTCCCGCGTCCGCCGTCGAGACGATCTCGACGCCCGCCGTTCGCCGCCGCCCGACCCCGGTTCTCGTTTAACCGCCGTCTTTTCATCCTTTAACGCCTTTAATTTTAACAATGAAAACGCAATCCGCCCCCTTTTTTCCTCCGTCCGGCGCGTTCGCCGACGCCGTTCAATCGTCGCAAAACGCGCCGCCTTACTATATTCCGTTCGAACGCGGGCGTTTTTTATTGCGCGACGCCGACCTTTTGCTCGTTCGAAGCGGCGGCGTCGTTCCTTGGCTCGGACGCGGCGTCCACGGCCACGTCGCGACGGTCGCTCGCTGGAACTCCGAACCGTTCGTTTTGGAAACGCGTCCCGGCGGCGGACGAGCCGTTCCGCTCGACGCCTTTTTGCGGCGCAACCCTCGACGCGTCGACGTTTTCCGCCCGAATCCGGACGGTCGTTGGCCGGAATATCGCCCGGAACGATGCGTCGCGTTCCTGCGTCGCGCTCTTTCGGCCCGCTACGGTTGGCGGAGCGTTTTCGCCGCGGCCTTCGCTCGCCTTCCCGGAACTCGCCGCCTTTGGGGCGCCGCTTATTTTGACGACGCCAAGTTCGCCGACGCAACCTCCCGGTTTCCCGAAACTTGCGCAAGCGAATGCCTCGACGCCGTTCGCCGCCTCGACCGCGAGCGTCCCCGACGCGCTTCGTTTCACTGCGCCGAGGCGCGAGCGCTCGCCGACCGTTGGGCGGGCGTCGACGCGATTCCGTTTTTGAGCGACCGTTTCGTCGAACCCGCCGACTTGGCTCGCAGTCCGTTTTACCGTTATCAATTTACCTTCGCCGCCCTTTAACCTGCCCAATCGCGCGCCGTTATCCCTATTCGTCTCTTCCGTTTTTAAGGAAAACCGCTCATGAATCGAATTGTTCGCCGCCGTCTTTTGTTAGCGCTCGCCCTCGGCTTGTCGGCGACGTCAACGCTCTCCGTTTCCTTTGCGCCGTCTCGTTTTACGACGCCGCCCAACGCCGCGTCGCGCCGCCTTTCCGAAACGGCTTTCGGTTCCGCTCCGCTTCCCAACCGTTTTCTCGACGCGCCGCCGTTCGACGATTTTTTGGGAGCGTCCGTTTGCCCTAACGGCTCGTGCTCGTTGGACTTCGGAACGCCGACGCCTTCCTTTCAACCGGCGCCGCAGGGAGCCGTTCGCGCCGTCGCTCGAATTTACAACGCTTACGAAGAGACGACGACGCTCGATCCGGCGCTCGGCCCAACGCGACGCAAGATCGTCGAAAAGGGAAGCGGCGCGTTCGTCGCCGACTCGCACGGAACGCGCTACGTTTTGACGGCGGCGCACATTTTTCGCGACGGGCGAGGCCAAATTTCGGCGCAGTCGGTCGACGGTCGCGTCTTTTCCGCTTCGCTCGTTTTAGCGTCGGAGGAATGCGACGTCGCGCTCCTGCGAGTCGACCTTCCCGCCGACGTGCCGACGCTGACCGTTTCGGCGTCTTGGCCGCGCCAAGGCGAAACGGTTTGGCGCGCCGGATTCGGCCCGGACGAAACGCTCAAAGAACTTTCCGGAACCGTTAAAGGCTACGTTAAAACCGATCGTTGTTCTACTTACGAAACGCTCAAAATCGACGGTCCCGCTCGCCAAGGCGACTCCGGCGGCCCCGTTTACAACGCGGACGGCGAAATCGTCGGCGTCGTTTGGGGCACCGACGGTCAAGACGCTTACGCAACCTATTGCGGTCGCGTTCTTAAGACCCTTTGCGACTATTCGCCGACGTTCGATCCCGACGCGTCGCTCCCGGAGCCGCCGACGCTCCCCGACCCCCCGATTCCCTCGCAACTCGCCGATTCGCAACCGATTAAAAACGATCCGTTCGCCGTCGAAGAGCCGCCGCTCGCGCCCGTCGAGTCGGTCGAATCGAAAACGCTCCTCGCCGATTTTTGCAACGCCGCGGTCGCGCTAACCGTCGGTTTCGCGTTCGGCTACTGCGGTTTTTTCGCTTCAAAGCGAGTCTAACCCCTTATTTTTCGTCGTTTAATCTCGCTTATTTTTCCGCCGTTTACGAAAGGATTTCCCGATGGAATGGAACGCGTCGACCGGCTTGGCGCTCGGTATCGTTTCGACCTTAACCCCTTGGTTTTTCGCGATTCACTCGAAATTAGCGACTCTTGCCGAACAAACGTCGCAAGGCGCGAAAAAAATCGACGCGCTCGCCGCCGCAACCGCGCGAGCGTTCGAAAAGCTCTATGAATTTGAGAAGCGTTTGAACGCGCAAGACGTTCGTTTACAAAACGTTGGCAAGCAAACTAGCGAACTCGCCGAAACGCTCGCCGACTAACCGACCGCCGCCTAGGAGAAAAAAATGCGCAACCGCGTCAAAGAATTGCGTTTCGTCAAAGCTTCCGACTTAATCCCCAACGCCGACAACTGGCGTTCGCATCCCAAGCGCCAACGCGACTTAATGAAGAGCGTTCTGCAAACGATCGGTTACGCCGACGCGCTGATCGTTCGCGAAACCGAGGACGGCTCGCTCGAACTGATCGACGGACATCTCCGCGCCGACGTGTCGCCGAACGCTGAAGTTCCGGCGCTTGTGGTCGACCTTAACGCTAAGGAGGCCAAGGAGTTGCTTCTCGTTCACGACCCGATCGGCGCGATGGCCGAGCGCGACGACGAGGCGGTTTCGCGCCTTCTCGCCGACTTCGAAGCGACGAACGAAACGCTCGAACGTTTTATCGTCGAAGAGTTTAAGCTCGACGTCGACGCCGAAAACGACTCGCCGCCGCGCCGCGAAAAGTCGCTTTCGGTTCCGACTCTCTTCCAAATCGTCGTCGAGTGCGAAGACGAAGACGACCAGCGCGCCTGTTTCGACGAGCTGACGCGCTCCGGACGCAAGTGTCGCGTCGTCAACCTTTAATCGTTTATTCGCAACGTTTCTTCCCCGCATAAATAAGGAAAAATCGCGTTGGAAAACACGTCTCAAACGCAAACGATCCGCGTCGCGGCGCCGGTTTACGACTCGTTCCGAGTCCGCTCGATCGCCGGCATGTTCGACGCGCCGATCGAGACCAAAACGGAAAAAGTCATTACGTTCGAACCTCCGCCGCCGCTCGACGAAGATTGGCGAATCGGCCTAATCGTCGGTCCGTCCGGAAGCGGCAAAAGCACCGTCGCTCAAACGATTTACGCGTCGGAAATTTTTCGCGGAGGCGATTGGGCGCCCGACAAAGCGACGATCGACAATTTCGGCGAGCGCCCGACGAAAGAAATCGTTCGCGCCCTAACGACGGTCGGCTTCGCGTCGCCGCCGAGTTGGGTTCAACCGTTCGCGACGCTTAGCAACGGCGAGAAATTCCGCTGCGAACTCGCTCGAGCGCTCCTCGACGCGCCGACGGAACTCGTTGTCTTCGACGAGTTTACAAGCGTCGTCGACCGAACGGTCGCGAAAACGGCGTCCGCCGCGATTTCCGACGCGCTTCGAAACGGCTTCCTGAAAAAACGGTTCGTAGCGCTGTCGTGCCACTACGACGTCGTCGATTGGCTCGCGCCCGATTGGGTTCTCAACACGGCGACCGGCAAAACGACAAGGAGGCGTCTTCGGCGACCGCGAATCGAACTGGAAATCGTTCGCGGCGATAAAAAAAGTTGGCCCGTCTTTGCGAAACATCATTATTTGAGCGCGACGCTGCATCCCTCGGCGCAATGTTATTTAGCGTTTTGGGACGAAACGCCGGTCGCTTTTTGCGCGACGCTTCCGCTCTTCGGAGCCGTAGGACGGCGCCGCGTAACGCGACTCGTCGTTCTCCCCGATTACCAAGGTTTAGGAATCGGAACGGCGGTCTTGGAAGCGGTCGGCGACCTCCATCGCGAACGGTCGCTGCGCTATCATATCGCGTCGAGCCATCCGTCGATCATAAACCACTGCAAACGTTCGCCTTACTGGCGCGTCGTTTCAACGTCGAAATTCGGACGACAAGGCAAAATCGACGGAAACCGACGAAGCGGCTCGCTCGGCCGCGCTATCGTTTCGTTCGAGTATTTAGGGCGCGACGACGAATCTTCGCCGTCTTCGCAACCCGCCGCGTTACCATAACTTATCGAAACATCAATTATGTCCCCCAAACGAAAAACGAAAAAAAAAGCGCCGCTCGACGCGACCGACAAAAACGGCGTGCTCGCGGTCGTCGCGCTCGGCGCCTCGCTCGAAACGGCCGCCCGCTACTTCAAGCGAGAACCGCTCGAAATCGTCGAAGCGCTGACCGACGACGCCGACTTCCAACGCGACTTCAAGCAAGCGCAAGAACAAGCGGAAGTATTTTTCCTCAAACAAGTTAAAACCGCCGCTCTCGACGCGAAAAACTGGCGCGCCGCGACGTGGTCGCTCGAACGTCTGCGCCCGGATCGTTACGGTCGAATCAAAGCGAACGCGATTTCCGTCGAGGAAATCAAAGCGCTCTTCGCCCGCCTCCGCGAGACGCTCGCCGCCGAGTTCGCCGACGAAGACGAGCGGCGCAAAATCGAAGAAAAACTCGACGCGCTCCTCGCGACGCTTTCCTAACGCTTTAATTAACGTTATTTACCGTTTTATTTATCGAAAGGTTCGCTCCGATGCAAACGCGCCGCCTCCTCGAAATCGCTCGCGAATCGCTGCGAGAACCGCCGCCGTCCGACGCGACGCGCCTCGTTTTTCGCGATCTTATCGAATGGTCGCAACACTTTTTGCCGCGTTACTTTACGCTTCCCGTTTCGAAAGCGCACCGCTGGTTCGCCGAGACGGTCGAAGCGAACGCGACGCGCCGAGGCGTCAAGGTTAATTTTCTCGCCCCGCGCGGCGCCGCCAAGTCGACGCTCGGAGCGTTGGCGTATCCGCTTCGCGAAGCGCTCGAGGGCCGCGAGCCTTACATTTGGATCGTCTCCGACGTTCGCTCGCAAGCGCAAAACCATCTAAACAACATTGTTAAAGAACTTGAAGAGAACCCGCTTATTCGAGCGCGTTACCTCGAACCGCGCAAAATCCGTTGGGCGCAACGCTCGAACCGCGTCGTTTTTAGTTCCGGTGTCGCGATCGAGTGTTACGGAACCGGCCAAAAACTGCGCGGACGTCGGGAACGCGAACGCCGCCCGTCGCTGATTATCTGCGACGACTTGCAAAACGACGACCACATCGTTTCGAAAACGCGACGCGAACGCTCTCGCCGCTGGTTTTTCGGCGCGCTCCTAAAAGCGGGCGACGTCAAGACTAACGTCGTTTCATTGGCAACCGCGCTTCACCCGGAGGCGCTCGGCTGGGAACTCCTGTCGAATCCGGCTTGGATCGGCAAAGCGTTCCCCGCGATCCTCCGTTTTCCCGACGCGGTCGAACTTTGGAACGAGTGGAAGACGATTTATCTCGCTTCCGACGCCGACGCGTCGCGCCGAGCCGACGAATTTTATCGCGCTCATTTCGACGAAATGAACGCCGGCGCCGAGGTTCTCTGGCCGGAAAACGAGTCGTTGCTGGACTTAATGAAAATGCGCGTCGAAAGCGGCGAGAAGGTTTTTCTCCGCGAAAAGCAAAACTCGCCGGTCGCGACGGAGTACAACGAGTTTCCCGACGAGTATTTCGACGACGCTTGCGCCGACTCGCTTCCGCAAACTATCGTCGCGTCGGCGCTCGCGCTCGATCCGAGCAAAGGACGCGACGCTTCGACCGGCGACTACTCGGCGTTCGTTTTCGCCGCGCTCGCCGGAGACGGAACGATTTTTATCGACGCAAAGCTCGGGCGTTTCCCGACTTGCGAACTCGTCGACGAAGCGTTCGAACTTTGGCGACGCTTCCGCCCCGACGTTTTCGCCGTCGAAACAAACCAATTTCAAGAGCTTCTCCGCGACGAATTAGAGCGAACCTTCCGCGAGCGAGGCGTTCCCGACGCGGCGATTTTTCCCATCGAAAACCGCCTCAACAAAAACGTTAGAATCCGACGCTTAGGCGCGCCGCTCGCGAAACGCAAACTTCGTTTCCTCCGCGACAATCCATCGAACGAACTCCTAATCGAGCAGCTGCGAGCGTTCCCCTGCGGAGCGCACGACGACGGCCCGGACGCGCTCGAAATGGCGCTGCGCGTCTTGACTTCGCTAACGGAAACCCCCGCCGTCGAAACCTTTAGCCAAGGAGATTTCGGCGCGATTCGCCCCGATTTTTTTTAACCCTTCGCCCCCAAGGACCCCGTTATGCCCGCATCCCGCTCCTTCAACGGCGTTTTGTCCGCCGACGCGGTCGTTTCGACGCTCGAGTCGCGGTTCGCCTTCGACGATCCTAATTCTTTTGTTTTCGGCGATTTATCGTATTCGCTCGCCAGTTCGACCGATTCGGAAATGTTCAACGAGGCGGCGCGTCGTATTTCTCGCGACCTTTGCTTAAACAACCCCTTCGCTATCAACGCTTTAGAAAATCGAATCAACTACGTCGTCGGCTTCGGGCACAAGTACCAAGCGACCGCTCGCGACGAAAGCGACGCCGAGCTCGCCCGAAAAACGCAGGACGTCGTCGTCGATTTTATCGTCGAAAACGATTGGTTTAAGCGTCAACAGGAGATTTTGCGCCGCTACGACCGCGACGGCGAGGTTTTTCTCCGCTTTTTCCGCGACGAACGCGGGAAAACGGTCGTTCGCTTCGTCGAACCGGAGCAAGTCAAGACGCCGCAAGGGCCTAACGGTCGCCGCAGTCGTTGCGGAGTCGTCGCCGACAAACGCGACGCCGAGCGGATTCTCGGCTACTGGATCGACGGCTCGTTCGTCGACGCCGCGAAAATTCAACACCGTAAAGCGAACGTCGACGCGACCGCAAAACGAGGCGTTCCCTTGCTTTATCCGGTGCGCGAAAACCTGCGCCGCGCCGAAAAACTCCTCCGCAATATGAGCGTCGTCGCCGAAATTCAGTCGTCGATCGCCTTGATTCGCAAGCACGCCAACGGAACGCAAGAAAGCGTTCGTCGCTTTGTTCGCGATAAAAACCGAGAAGCCGACGGCATGCCGCCGCGAGAACGCTTTCAACCGGGCACCATCGTCGACGCGACCGCAGGGGTCGACTACGAATTTCCCATCGCCGGAATCGACGCGACTCGCTACGTTCAGATTTTACAGGCCGAACTGCGAGCGATCGCCGCGCGGCTCACGCTTCCGGAGTTCATGCTCAGCTCCGACGCCTCGAACGCCAACTACGCCTCGACGAGCGTCGCGGAAGGCCCCGCCGTTCGCAACTTCGAACGCATGCAACACGAGCTCGTTAAAGAAGATATGAAAATTGTTTGGCGCGTCGTCGAAGACGCCGTTCGACGCGGCGAACTCCCGGAAGACGTCGGCAAGCGCGTCTCGATCCAAGCGATTCCGCCGTCGTTGGCGACGCGCGACCGCCTCAACGAAGCGAAAGCCGACGAAATTTTGATCGCCGCCGGCGTTATTTCGCCGCAAACCGCCGCGATGCGCCACGGTCTCGATCCGAATCGCGAGCGAGCGCTCCAACGTCAAGCTCGTCAAGAATTTACCGCCGACTAACCTCGACTTTTTCCCGTTTCGTTTCCTCGCCCTCCATCTACGAAAGCGCGTTATGAACAACGAAAACCTTTTGGAATTTTTCGATTTGTCGTCGCCGCGACGCAAAATCGACAAGGAAAACGGCGTCGTTTCCGACGTCAAAATTTTAGGCGTTAAAAGCCGCAACAACAGGATTTATCCGATCGAAACGCTGCGCGCCGCCGCTCCGCTTTACGAAAACGCCAAAGTCAACGTCAACCATCCGGACGGCTCGCCGACCGAATCGCGCAAGTATCAAGATCGCGTCGGTTCGATTAAGAACGTAACGCTCCGGGAAAACGGGCTTTACGGCGAGTTCCACTTCAATCCGAAACATCCGCTCGCCGAGCAGATGCTTTGGGACGCGGAACGGGCGCCGGAAAACTTCGGTTTTTCGCACAACGTCGAAGCGGTCGTTCGACTCGAAAACGGCGCGCAAGTCGTCGATAAAATCGTTCGCGTGCGCAGCGTCGACCTTGTCGCGGATCCGGCGACGACGTCCGGGCTCTTCGAGTCCGCGCCGATAAGCGTCGATTCCGCAAGCGTTTACCCGACCTCGGCCGCAACGACGGCGACGCTCGAAAGCGCCGATTCCCGCCTTCAAACGCTTAAAGAAGAACGCGACGCCGCGACACGCCGTTTCGCCGTCGCCCGTCTTTTGCTCGAAAAACTCGCGTCGGAACGCGACGGCGACGCCGTTCGATTGGCGCTCGGCGCGGCGAGTTTTCTCGAACTCGCTTTTGAATCTCGCGACGTCGAATCGGCGCGACGCCTTATCGACGAACAACTTGCGCTCGTTCGCGAAGCGTTGAATCTTTCGACGCTCAAAACGCCGAGCGCGGAGGAGCCGGTCGTTTCGAAATCGCGCTCCGACGTCGACAACGAAGAAAACAACGAAAGTTTTGCGGAGGCGATTCTTTATTAACGCCCGCCGAGCAAGCCGCAACCTTTTGTTTGTCAACGCTTAACCATTTTTCCAGTTCTTTACTTTCAACAGAAAGGCATTTTGATGGCGACTATCAAATATCGCGAATTGAAACGACGCTACGACCTCGACGGCGCGCAAAAAACGGTTGCGCACCTCTCGGAAGCTCTTGCGAAAAAAGAACTTCGCGCCGACGACTTTAGCATCCGCGACTTGGCCGAAGCGCTCGTTCCGAACGGCTCGCAATGGGTGCGCGAACTGAACCCGAGCGTCGGTTCGCTAACCGAATCGTTCCAAGGCGTCGACGTTTCCGCGTTCGCGACCATCGCCGGTCAACTGATTTATAGCCGCATTTTGGAAGCGTATCAATCGGAAGTCTTTTGTCTTTCGAAACTTATCTCGACGATTCCGACGCGGCTCAACGGCGAAAAAATTCCCGGCTTCTCGTCGATCGCCGACGAAGCGGTCGAAATCGAGCCCGGCTCGGCGTATCCGAACGTCGGGTTTAGCGAAGATTACATCGAGACGCCGGAAACGACGAAACGCGGCCTCATCGTTCCGGTTACGCGCGAAGCCGTTTTCTTCGACCGCACGCACGTCGTCTTGGCGCGAGCGGGCGAAGTCGGCGAAACGCTCGCGCTCAATAAAGAAAAACGCGTTGCCGACATGATTCTCGGCGTTTCCAATCTGTATCAATGGAACGGAACCTCGTACTCGACCTACTACGCCGCCGGCTCGTCCTCGCCGTGGGTCAACCTCCTTTCCGGCAACCCTTTAGAAACGGTCGAGAACGTCGACGCGGCCGAAAACGTTTTAGCGAGCGCGCTCGATCCGAACACCGGCGAACCGATTCTCTCCGAAGCGACCGCCGCGCTTGTTTCGCCCGCTAAACGTCGAATCGCCAACGTGTTGCTGCGCGGCTCGAATCTGCGCTGCGCCGACGGAACGCTCAGTTCGATTCCGAATCCGTTCGAGAAACTCGCGGTCGTTTCGAGCCGTATCGCCCGTCGCCAACTCGCGAAAGCGAACGCCTCCGCTTCCGCCGAAACCCTCGACAATTACTGGTTTTACGGCGACTTTAAAAAGGCGTTCGCGTACATGGAAAACTGGCCGATCACCGTTTCGGTCTCTTCGGCGGGCAGCGAAGCCGATTTCAGCCAAGACGTCGTCGCCCGCTTCAAGGCGAGCGAACGCGGAACCCCGGCCGTTTTGAACCCGCGTTGCGTCGTCAAGTGCGTCGGCTGATTTTTTAGCCGCCTCGTTTCGACCTTTTCCTCGTATTGCCGCCGTCTTATCGTCTTAATCGACGGCGTTTAGAAAGGACTTTATGGAAGATTCGCTCGACGTCGGCGCGATCTTAGAAATCAAACGCCGAACCTTGGCGACGCTCGCCGACTTGGCGCGTTCGCCCAAACCGACGTGCAAAATCGACGGCGTCGTCGTCTCTTGGCGCGAGTACCAAGAGTCTTTGCAACAAACGATCGACTGGTGCGACCGACGACTTAGCGCCTTCAACGCGTTTGAGTCGCGTTCTCGCGGCGTCGTCGATTGACGCCGTTCGCCGCCGTTTCTTTTGAGTCGAGCGCTCGCGTTCTCGTTTTCGACGCGCCGCGAACGCTCGACGTTTTTTCTTTTTTTTCACTTTAAGGATTCGCCATGTCCTTTATCGACAACTTTTACGACTTCGTCGATTTAACCGAACGCGTCGACGTTCTTCAAAACCGCGACGGCGACGTTTCAACTTTTGAACTCGACCGAGCCGGCCTCTTTTCGAGCCGCTTTTCCAACGGCGGAGCCAACGACGTTCCGCCGCGCATCGTCGGCGTTTGGCGTCTGCCGCTCGACGAAAACACGCGCTCGATTCGCCGCGGCGACAAAATCCGCGACGCCGAGGCGCGTATTTGGATCGTAAGCGAAACGTCGCCGTCGCAAACGCTTCAACTTCTTACCTGTCAATGTTTTTGCGAACAGCTTTTCCCAGGCCCCTCCGATTTTATCAACGCGTCGCGCCCCTTGCGTTCCGGCGGCTTCGAAACGATCGCGACGCAAGCGCCCGCGCTCGTCAAGCGTCGAACGACGTCGAGCCTTCAAAACGCCGCCGCTTTTCCGGCCTTAACGCTCGTCGAAGAAATCGAATTTTGGATTCGAATCGACGTTCCGCTCCGTCCGAACGACGTCGTCGCAACGAGCGACGGAAACCGTTACGAAACGACGAGTTACCGTTCGCCCGACGACGTTTCCGATTGGGGCGTTCTCGTCGCGAGACGACTCGGCGGCGCCGACGATTTTTGGCGCTCGCCGAAACCAAATTAAAAACGACGGCGTTTGCTTCGCCGCAAACAACCAAACGCGTTAATCGCCGTCTTTTCAGCGTTTAACTTTCATTACATTCGCATCCGCGCTTTTCGAGGCAACATCATGGCGATTCAAATTCAAGAGCTGCCCGGCTCGCCGCAAGAAAAATACTCGCTCGACTCTTTCTCCGCAACTCGAACGTTCATCGTGCCTTGGGAGCAACGCGACGCGTTCGCTCGTTATTTTCTCGGCGACCGGCTTTACGCCTGCGAGTCGTTGACCCCGTCCGACGACGAAGACGAATCGCTCGTTCCGCCGTCGTCCGGCGCGCCGATTTCCGGGCCGACGACGCGGCTCGCATATCCCGGTAAACCGGGGGTTTACGTCAGCCAAATCGCGTTCGAACCGTTTGAGCCGAACTCGCTTGACGTCTCGAAAATCGCTCGGCCCGCGTCGACGCTCGGCGAATACGGCTCGTTCGCCAAAGCGACCGTGTCTTACCGCGCCGAAACGACTTCCGTCGACCGCGTTAATTCGCCGCTCGTTGATTCCGGCACGAGTCTTACGTATAAGATGGTCGCTTGCGGGGAGTCGTTTCCGCTTTCGACGCGCGGCTGGCGTTGGCGCAACGACGCGACGGCGTCGGTCTCGGAAGATTTGCAACTCGTCAAACGCGTTCCGACGATCGAGCATCAACTCGTTTGGTCGAACGTCGTAAACCCGCCTTGGGAAACGATTAGCGCAATACAAGGCACGGTCAATTCCGACCGTTTTCTCGATTACGCGCCCGGCACGCTCCTCTTCGAAGGCGCCGAGGCGAACAAAATTTTCAACGGCGAAATCGACGCGGGCGCCGTCGCGTACACTTGGCAGATTCGTTTTCTCTTCCGCGAAAAACGAATCGAGGCGGGCGGAACCTACGGCTGGAACGACTTTTACCGCGAGTCGACGGGAACTTGGGAACGCCTCGTCGACGCCGCCGGGCAACCGCTTTACCGTTCCGCCAATCACGCCGCGCTTTTCGTCCAATCGCAAACCGTTTCCAATTAATAAGTTAAACGCTTGTCGCCGTTTTGTTTATTTTTTAAGCGTCGGAGGCTTAATATGTCGACTATCTCTTTAGAAAGCGCGACTTCCGGTTTCACTTCGCGCAACGTTCCGTTTCATCGCGTCGACGCGAACGGCCCTTGGGCGTTCGAGCAAGACGGGGCGTCGTTTCGCCTTGCCGAGCCGCGAACGTTGGAAATTAGCGTTTTCCAAGTCGCGCGAGCGCCCGAATTTCTCGCCTTTACTCGCGACGGCGCAACGTTTTACGAACCGACTCTTAGTTTCGAAGCCGCGCCGGTTTACACGCCGTTTACCGAAATCGCGGTCGGTTCCGCCCAACCGACGCGACGCGAAAATTTACGTCGCGCCGCCGATTTGACTGAATCGGTTCGCCGCCGCGTTTACGCCCCGACGTTTCTCGAAAGATTAAACGTCGAACAAACGTTGACGTCAAACAACTTGCCGTTAGCGTTTTACGCGCCGTATCGCGTCGGCGACCGATTGAACGCGTTTTGGAATCGAACGAGCGGGCGTTGGGAAGTCGTCGCGCCGCCGGAATTTAACGTCGTTCGGTTTCAACTCTCTTCCGCGTTAACGCCCGGCTCGACCGCGACCGCCGACGCGCTTTACTTCGACGCGACAACGCAAACGTTTGTCGACGGCGGACTTAAAATCGCCGTCGCCGATTTTCTCGGGCGTTTTCAAGGAGCGGTCGGGAAGCGCGGTTACGCTCGACGGTTCGCCGACCGCGACTCTTGGGAAATCTTTGCGCTTGACGCTTAACCTCTTTAACGCCAATATCTTAAACAACGCGCAAGAAATAAAAAACGCCGAGTCGAACGCTCGGCGTTTTCTTTTCAGCGGTTAAACGCGAACGCTTAACCGCTGAATCGGCAATAGTTATCAGCCGAGTTTTTCGGCGAGGAACGCCTTCGCGGCTTCGAGCGCGGCCGGGACGCCTTCCGGCTTTTTACCGCCCGCTTGCGCCATATCCGGACGACCGCCGCCGCCCCCTTGGACGTGCGACGCGACCGCTTTGATCCACTCGACGGCGCTGAATTTGCGCTCGACCAAGTTGCGCGTCGCGGCGGCGATCAACGAAACTTTGCCGCCCTTCGAGTCGACGTTCGCGAAGAAGATCGCGGCGTTTTCCGTCTTGCGGCGGATTTGATCGATCGCGTCGCGCAGGCCGTTCGCGTCGGCGTCGGTCGCGACGAGCGTCACAAACTTCGTTCCGGCAATCTCTTCCGCTTTCGAAATCAGTTCGTCGACCGAAACGGCGTCTTTCTTCGACGCGGCTTCGAGTTCCTTGCGGAGCTTTTTCGTCGTCGCGAGGAGTTCTTCGACGCGTCCGACGATTTCGCTCGACGGAACGCGCAACGTCCCGGCCAACGTCGTTTCGATCGCGTCGGCTTGCGCGATTTTCGCGATCGCTTCGGCCCCGGTAACGGCGACGATGCGGCGCGTCCCGGCCCCGACGCTTTCTTCGGCGACGATCTTGCAGTAACCGACTTGCGCCGCGTTCTTCAAGTGCGTTCCGCCGCAGAACTCCAACGACGGCCCCATCTTAACGACGCGAACAATGTCCGGGTATTTTTCGCCAAAGAGCATCATCGCGCCGAGTTTGCGAGCGTCTTCGAGCGGCGTTTCTTCGCAGGAAACCGGGTGCGCTTCCAAAATCGCTTCGTTGACGTCGCGTTCGATTTGAACGAGCGTTTCGCGATCGAGCGCCTTGTGGTTCGTGAAGTCGAAACGCAAAACGTCGGCGTCGACCTTCGAACCTTGTTGTTCGGCGTGGCTTCCGAGGCGAGCGCGGAGCGCGGCGTGCAGGAGGTGCGTCGCCGTGTGAGCGCGGCTAATCGCGGCGCGACGTTTTTTGTCGACGGCGGCGAACGCGGCTTGGCCCGCTTCGAGCGTTCCGGCGGTCAGCTTGCCGACGCAAACGAGGAATTCGCCGTCGTAAACGGTCGTTTCGACGACGAAACGCGCGCCGTTCGCCGTCGTGATTTCGCCGGAGTCGCCGACTTGACCGCCCTTTTCGCCGTAGAACGGCGTTTTGTCAAGGACGACGCGAAGCGCTTTTCCGTCGGCTTCGGCGGTCGCTTGCTCGACGAGCGTTTCGCCGTCGAGAATCGCGAGGACTTTCGCTTCCGTTTCGAGCGTTTCGTAACCGACGAATTCCGGCGGGTTGTTCGACTTTTTAATCCCTTCGAGCGGGTCGCGCTTGAAGAGGAGGTTCTTTTCCGCGCTCCCGGAAAGTTCGCCGTGGCGTTCCATTTCTTTTTCGAACCCGGCCCAGTCGAAGCCGTATTTGCGTTCGCCGGCGAGCGTTTCGAAGAGTTCCGGCGGGAAGCCGTACGTTTGATACATTTCAAACGCTTCGGAACCTTGAACTTCGGCGCGTTTTTCTTCTTCCATCGTCTTGAAGACGGAGTCCAAACGACGCAAACCGCCGTCGATGTTCGCCATAAAGTGTTCTTCTTCCGACGCGACGACGCCTTGGACGCGTTCGATCGTTTCGGAAAGTTCCGGATACGGAACCTTCATCAGGTCGGCGACGACCGGAACGAGGTGGAAGAGGAACGGTTTTTTCATCCCCATTTGAACGCCGTCGAGAACCGCGCGACGGAGCAAGCGGCGAATGACGTATTTTTCTTCTTTCGGGCCCGGATAGACGTTTTCGTGAATCGCGAACGAGCAAGCGCGAATGTGGTCGGCGATGCGGCGCAGACGGCGGCCGTTTTCGTTCGTCAAATCTTGATCGTCGTATTTTTGCGAGCAGACTTCCGCCGCCGCGTCGACCAACGGACGAAGCGAGTCGATGTGGAAGTTCGTTTCGACGCCTTGCAGAACGGACGTAACGCGTTCGAGGCCCATCCCGGTGTCGATGTTTTTGCTCGGAAGCGGACGCAAGTTGTTCGGCGGGTTGCCGACGCGGTTGAATTGCGTAAAGACGAGGTTCCAAATTTCGACTTCGCCTTGCGGCGTTTTGTGGTAAATTTCGGAACACGGGCCGCAAACGCCGTCCGGGCCTTCGCTCGGGGCGGACGCCGGCCAGAAGTTTTCGTCTTCGTCGAGATATTGCAGTTTTTCGGCCGGAAGTTTGATTTCTTCGAGCCAAATCTTCGCGGCTTCATGGTCGTCTTTATAGACGGTCGCGGAGAGCATCGCCGGGTCGATCCCGAGCCATTTCTTGTCGGTCAGGAACTCCCAAGCCCAGTGGATCGCTTCGCGCTTGAAGTAGTCGCCGAAGCTGAAGTTCCCGAGCATTTCGAAGAACGTGTGGTGGAACGCGGTGCGTCCGACGTTGTCGATGTCGCCGGTGCGGAGGCACTTTTGGCAGGTGGTGGCGCGGGTGTAGTCGAGCTTGCAACGCCCGAGAAAGTGGTCTTTGAATTGGTTCATCCCGGCCGGCGTGAAGAGAACCGACGGGTCCCAACGCGGAACGAGGACGTCGCTCGGACGGCGAACGCAACCTTTGGATTCAAAGAACGTTAAGTACTTTTCGCGAATTTCGTTTGTCGTGAACATCGTTATTTTCGTTTGATTTATTTCGAGCGGTTCGAAGGAAGGCGCGCCGACTTCAAACGCCGACCGCCTTCGCTTCTTAAAATCGTTAAATTGCCAAGCGCTTGAACGGCTTTACTTTTTCTTTTGGAATTCCTTCGCGGATTTTTGCGATTCGATATCCTTTTTCGCGCTAATGAAGCGAGCGCCGGTTTTGCGTTCGTCGGCCAACGCGTCGGCGAGCTTGGCGGCGACTTCGTCGACCGAAACCAACGTCGCGTCCTTTTCCCAACGCCATTTGACTTCGACTTGACCGTCTTGCAGGCTCTTGCCGATCGTAACGCGCACCGGGAAACCGATCAGGTCGGCGTCCTTGAACTTGACGCCCGGGCGTTGGTCGCGGTCGTCGATAATCACGTCGACGCCTTGCGCTTCGAGTTCCGCGGCGATCTTTTCTGCGGCGGCCATACTCGCTTCGTCCGTCGCTTTAATCGGGCAAACGCAGACTTCGTAAGGCGCGAGCGCGACCGGCCAAACGATCCCGGCGTCGTCCCAACTCGTTTCGACCAAACCGGCGACGACGCGGCTGACGCCGATTCCGTAGCACCCCATAATGATCGTTTGTTGCGCCAAGGAGTCGTCGAGGAATTTCGCGTTCAGCGCTTCGGTGTATTTCGTGCCAAGTTTAAAGACGTGGCCGACTTCGATCGCGTTTTGCATCGTCAGCGGAGCGCCGCAGCGCGGGCAAGCGTCGCCCGGGAGCGCGTTGCGGACGTCGCCGTAAACGTCGACCGTAAAGTCGCGGTCGAGGTTGACGTTGACCAAGTGTTTTTCCGCTTTGTTCGCGCCGACGATCACATTGACCAGCTCTTTAATCGTCGGGTCGGCGACGATCTTGATCTTTTCCTTCAAACCGACCGGGCCCGCGAAACCGACCGGAGCGCCGGTAACGCGCTCGATCGTCGCGTCGTCGGCCAACTCGACCTTTTCGGCGCCGAGAACGCGGCGGAGTTTGTTTTCGTTGACGTCGCAATCGCCGCGAACCAAGACCGCGACCGCGGCGCCGTCGACGTTGTAGATCAACGTTTTAACGACGCGCTTCGGTTTCGCTTTCAGGAACGCGCAAACTTGGTCGATCGTGTGGGCGCCGGGCGTGTCGAGCTCGGCGATTTCCTTCAAAACCGCGTCTTCCGGACGGACGTAAACCGTTTCGCCGATTTCCGCTTTTTCGACGTTCGCCGCGTAACGGCAAGTCGGGCAGTAGACGACGTCGTCTTCGCCGTTCGGGGACGGAATCATGAACTCGTGCGACGCGTCGCCGCCGATCGGGCCGGACTCCGCTTCGACCGGCAAATACGGGAGGCCGCAACGTTCGAAAACGCGGCAGTAAGCGTCGTACATCGTTTGGTACGTTTCGTTCAGCGACTCGACGTTCGCATGAAAGCTGTACGCGTCCTTCATCAAGAATTCGCTCGTACGCAGGAGCCCAAACTTCGGACGCTCTTCGTTGCGGAACTTCGTTTGAATTTGGTAAAGCGTCGTCGGAAGCTGACGATAGCTCGAGACGTATTGCGAAACGATGCTCGTGATTTCTTCTTCGTGCGTCGGGCAGAAGACGACAGGCGTTTTCGCGCCGCCGCGAGTCAGCGTCGTTTTCACGAGGACGTTGCCGAACGCTTCGACGCGGTTCGTTTGTTCGTAAAGCGATTGCGGACAGAGCGCCGACATAAAGAGTTCGGAAGCGCCTGTTCGGTTCATTTCTTCGCGAACGATGTTCGTCGCCTTGTGGAGCGCGCGCCATCCGAGCGGCAGGAACGCGTAGGCGCCCGCCATCACTTGCGAAATCATCCCGGCGCGGAGCATTAAAATATGACTCGGAATCTCCGCTCCGTTCGGCGTTTCCTTCATCGTCGGAATCAGCGTTTTCGACCATTTCATCGACATCGGACGTTCTCCTTTTCGGCGTCGCCCCGCCTCGGACGCGGTTGCTCGACCGCCGAACGGGTTGAATTGGGTTTTATTTTCGAAGCGTTCTAACGCGCTCGCCGCTCGTTTTTTCTCGCAAACGCTCCGAAAAGCGTCGAAAGAGAGCGGTTCGGCAAACGCGCGGAACCAACTTTTAATTTTACTCGTTTTTCCGTTCGTTTTAAGGGGCCCCGCCCGCTCGAAACGCGACTTTTCCGAAAAAACGTCGCCAATTTCGCCGAGCGTCTTTCATTAATAACGAAGGAACTCGCCCTCCAAAGCCAAAAAGGACGAACGCCTCTCGACGCTCGTCCTTTTTATTTTTGTTCGCCTCAATCAGCGACGCGAATCACATGCCGCCGCCGAAGAGACGCCAACCGCGGCCGAATCCGCCCTGCGGAGCCGAATCGATATGCGGAGGCTCGACCGTGGGAGGCGGGCTCGCCATCGTTTTGATCGCGCCGGTTTGCGCCGGGAAACCTTGCGACGTCGTCGGACGCGTCCCCGCTTGCGCTTGGCCCTGCGCGTTCGTCTGCGGCTGCTCTTCGTTCGGAGCCGGACGGTCGATAATGAAACCGGTCGTCATGCCGCGCGTCGAAACGGCGTTGTTCGCGACGCGGCTTCCGTATTGGTCGTAACCGCCGTGGTCGACGACGAAACTGTAGTTCGCGCCGCAATCGCTCGGCGAGTGATACGTCAGGTGCGAAGTGGCGTAACCTTGGTTGTTGCCGCGGTAAAGGTCGGAGCCGCGATAATTCATCAACACGCCGAGGCTGCCTTCGCCCCCCGCGCCTTGCGTCAGACCGCCGGTCGCTTCGAACGCGTCGTCGCCGAGAAAGTCGACGAGGAAACCGGCGCCGAGGTCCCAGCCCATGCCGAGCCCCATGATCGTGCCGTTGTACGCGTCGTCGCCTTGGTCGTCGAACAGATAACCGACCGCGTAGTGGCAGCCAAATCCGCAGCCGAAACGTTGCCAACGTCCTTGAACGCGTTGCGAACCGTCGTAACGCGTCGACGTCGCGGCGTAGCGAATATCGTTTCCGCCAAAGTCGCGAGCCGCTCCGACGCCCATCCAGTAGCCGCCGCCGTGCGCGAAATAGTCGAACTCGTAAGCGTCGTCGCCACCGCAGTCAAGGCAGAGCCCGATCCCGCCGCAAGCGACGCGGCGAATCCCGGCGCCGACGCCTTGGCCCCAACCGTCGTGCCCCGGGTGCTCCGGATACGAGTCGTAATAGTAGCCGCCGACGTAATAATGGTCGTTTCCGTCTTTGTCGAGAAGAGCCCCGAAACCGCCCGGATGCCCGAACCCTTGCGCGAGGAGCGCGGCGCGGTAATCGTCGTTTCCGCCGCGGTCGATATGAAGCCCAAGTCCGCAAAGCGCTTGACCTTGCGCTCGCAGGAAACCGAGATAACGGTCGTCGCCGTCTTCGTCGACGAGAACGCCGACGCCGCCGATGCAACTCCCTTGCGCGACGTCTTTCGCGAGGTAACGGTCGTTCCCGCCGCCGTCGTACCAAACGGAGACGCCGAGAATCGCGCCGCCTTGAATCCCGGGATTTTGCCCGACGTAATTGTCGTCGTCCGCGCCCAAGTCGATCACGAGCAACACCGGACGGTTAACGTTGCAAACGCCTTCGCGGTACTCGTCGCGACCGCCCAAATCGACGACGCAGCAAACCGTCGAGTATTGGTCGAGGTTCCAAACCGTCGAGTTTTTATCGCCGAAAAGAATATCGCCCGCCTCGGTCGAAATTCGCCCCCTCTCTTGACCGTCGACGCTCACTTTTTCAAGCGAGTCCCAGTCGACTTGCGCCAACAGCTCGAGCGTTTTTTCGTCGAGCGTCGAAATCAGCGTTTCCGCCGCGTCGTAAAGCGCGTTTTTGTTCATTTTTTGCATCGCGTCGATCAAATACTTCGCTCGACCGCGACTCGGCACGGTGTGCCCGCTTTGCACTTGGCCGCAGAAAATCGAGTGCGCTTCCTTCGAAACCGCCGCGACGTCGTCTTTGCTCATCGGCGCGAGAGCGCGAGCGTGCAGAGCCGCCGTTTCGACGAGCGACGTCTTCAAAACTTCGATCGCCTCTTGCGGAGTCTTCGGAGTCGGACGAGACGGACGATCGTCTCGCGTCGCGACGTCCATCTTAGCGCGCGCCAAACGAACGCCGGAAACGACGTCCGCCGTCGAACCGGAGAAGAAACCGCCCCAAGCGCGCGTGAAGAATTCGACTTCGCCCGCCGAGCGCATCGGATCGGCGTACAGTTTTTCGTACCAACGCAAACGACAGCGGCCGTTCAACTCGCTCCCCGATTCGAGCGCCGACGTTTGCCGACGCACGCCCGCGTTGTACGCGCGCCAACGGTCGTAAAGATGCGTTCCGCCGCGAGCTTGCAACGTCGCGACCATATCGTTCGTCATTTCGAGCGTCGCCTTTTGAGCGTCGGCGAACCCAAGCCCGTTTCCGGCGGTCGTCCCGCTCGTCGACGCGGCGGGCGCGGTCGGCTCGTTCGGTTCCGGCGCTTTTTCCGTCGGTTCGACTTTCGGCAAATCGACGCGAGCGTCCGGCGCGTTCTCTTCGTCGCCGGTCAAAGCGCGAGTCTTCTCTTCGGCGGAGCGTTCCGCGGCTTGTTCGGACGCGGCCTCGGCGGCCAATTTCGCGGCTTCTTCGGCGGCTTTCTTGGCGGCTTCTTCCGCTTCTTTCGCGTCGTTTTCCGGAGCGACCGCCTCTTGCGCGACCGGAATTTCGACTTTCGCCGGAGCCGGTTTCGCAGACTCGACGTTCGGCGCGGATTGAGCCGAGCGACGCGCGTTTCCGCGACGAACGCCAAGCTCGCGTTCGATTTCCTCGTTCGTTCGATAACCGTCGGTCAAGCCGCGCGTGATTCCGAACGTTCTTTTCGCCGCTTGTTGCAACGGGCGTCCGGGAAATTGCGTCGGCGCGATTTCCACGTCGACGAACGACGTTTCGCCGTCGAGGCCGAGCTTAACCGCGTCCGCAGCCGCTTCAAAACGAGTTAAAAGCGGCGTTTCGGAAGCGAACGCTTTCGGCGCGAACGTCTCGACGCTCGACCAACAGACGCCGAGCGCGGCGCAACACGCGAGGGGAAACTCCAACAGTTTCTTCTTCATGAGAACGATTCCATCGTTTTTGACAACTTATATTGATATCTTTTACGCGCCATGGCGGCGAGTCGCCGAGCCGCGCAGAAGTCGCATATCGTCTTTTTCGACGAACGGTTTCGATAACTTCAACCCAACTTTCAAAGTTCTTCGATTCCTCGTTCTTTTTTTCTTTCCAAGGAGCCGTTGTTTCGAATAAAAAATTTGGAGAAATTAGGCAAGCCCCCGCGACTCGACTTCGCCGCTTGTCTTTCCGTCTTCCGCGAGCGAAGGCCCAGTCCCGTCTTTCCGCAAACTCCCCCCTCTTTACCCTGTTTCAACAATCGCGACCGCCGTTAAAATCGGCGCGCTAGGCCGTCGAAGGAAAAAAATTTCGACAAAATAGGCGATTTTACGAAGTTATCGCTTGCTTAATCGAAGCGTCGAAATTATCATTGAGTGGATAGCGGCGAAGTTTGCGTCGCCAAGGGGTCGTTTCTTGAAACCCGACGGAAGCGACGCTCCGCCCCGACGCCGCGCCGTTCGGTTCGCTTGCGACGCGCAAGCGAGTCGTCGTGCGCCGATCGGTTTTTCACCGTCCAACCTAATCGATTTTTTAGGAGATTTTTATGAGTCGGATTAGTTCCTTCCTCCGATGGAGCGCCCTTTTGGCGTTGGCGGTTTTCGTCGCCGTTCCCGCGTCGATCCCTTATTCCGTCGACGCGCCGGCGGCCTTCGCCGCCAACAATAACAATAACAACAACAAT
>JAFYQR010000131.1 GCA_017559825.1 Thermoguttaceae bacterium
CGTTCGAGCTGCTCGCGAGTCGCCTTGCGAGCGAACGGAAGCGAAACGGAAACGCTCGGCGCCGTGTCGACCGTTCGCGCCGGACGGACGTTTTGCCCAACTTGCCCGTTTGGTCGATTCGTCGCGTTTTCGTCGGAACGCGCTCGACGATTTCCCGCCTCGCCGTTTCCGGACTTCGCCCAACCGGTTTCGTCGGACGCGTCGCTCGGCGTTTCGACGCGAGACGGAATCCCCGCTTGGACGCTCGGTCGCCGAGCCGCGACGTCGCCGCCGGAAGTCGCCGCGTCCTCGTCCGAAATTCGAGACGGAATCCCGGTCGGCGCCGCGACGTCGACGTTCCAAACGCGCCTCGTTCCCAACGAACGGTAGGAAGAAATTTGAGCGAAAACGGCTTCCGTCGCCGTCAAAGCCAAAAGAAAAACGCAAAGCGTCGCCGCGCGACTTCCGAACGCTCGCAACCCCGAGCGAACCGCCGCCGTCGACCAAAAACGTTGAAAAAACATAAGCGCGCCGAATCGTGCCAATATAATTAATAAGGAAACGCGCGAACGAGAAACTCCGATTTCATCGTTCGACGCGGTCGACCGCCCGACCTCGCTCGCCGCCGCTCTCGGTTCCATGAGCGCCGCTCGCCGTCGGGTCGATCGTTTCGCGTCCTCGCGTAAAAACGTCGCGAAAAGACGCTCGCTTCCGCCAAGCGAGACGCCTCCTCGGTCGAGTATACGTTCCGAAGACCGCGGCAAAGTCTATTTTAATTAAAAAAACTCAAAAAAATAGTCGCTTTTTCCCAATGTTTTTACATTTGAGCGAAAAAATCAAGTTTATTCGCTCCAACCGTCGCAACCGCTACAATCCAAACTCGCGACGCAAAAATTTTCCTCGCCGTCGAGACGCCGAGCCGCCCGCTCTTTTCCCCCTTTCCCCTTATTTCCCCCAAAGCTCCCGGTTCGCTCCGCCGAAAGCAACGATTCGACAAATTTTGCCGGTCGCGCCAATTTTTCTCAAAGAAACGATCGTCGGCGTCCGATAATCCCCCTAAGCGGCGTCGCGTCGAAACAAGTCGACCGAATTCGGCTTGCGCGCGCCTGCGAATCGTCCGTCGATTTTCGTCGTTTTCGCTTTCCGCCAATTTTCGCGAACGCCGAATCGTCGGTCGCGCCGAACGCGCCCTCTCGAATCGTTCGGCTCGTTTTAAAGGAGAAGAATATGGCGGCGCCCATTTTTCGCGCGCTTTTTCGACAAGCGGTCGCTCCGAAGGCCGCTCCGGTCGTCGTTTCGACGTCGAAACGCGTCGAACGTTCGAACGTTTTCGCGCCAAGAGCCTTTTATTTCGTCGCGTTGTTGTTTTTAACGTCGGCGTCGACTTACGCTCAAGACAGCCAATGGGCGGTCAAGATGTTCAGCGAACTCGGCACCGTCCGCGCGCACGACTTCGGCAGCGTCGCGCTGCACGCCGAAGTCGAGCGTCGCTTCGCGTTCAAAAACATTTATAAAGAGGACGTCGTGATCGCTTCCGTCGCGTCGAACTGCGGCTGCACGAAGGCGACCGCGACGAAGACGCGAATCCGCTCGGGCGAAACCGCCGAAATCGTCGCTCGCGTCGACACGTCGGGCCGTCAGCACACGAAAGGGCGCAAAGCGACGATCACCGTCGTCTTCAGCCAACCGGCTCGCGCCGAAGTGCAGATGCAGGTGAAGACGTACATCCGCGCCGACGTCGGCTTCGATCCCGGCTCGATCGAATTCGGCACCGCGACGCAAGGGAAAAGCGTCGTCAAGCGAGCCTACCTCCAATACGAAGGCCGACCGGATTGGGCGTTGATCGGCGTTCAAAAAACGAACCCGGGCATTCGCGCCGAAGCTCGCGAAGCGCGACGCACGTCGACCGGCGTCGTTTACGAAATCCTCGTCGAGCTGAAATCCACCGCCGAGCCGGGCTATATCCACGACCTGTTGAAATTTAAAACGAACGATCCCGACCCGAAAACGTCGACGATTTTCCTCCCGATTCGCGGCGTCGTCACGGCCCCGCTGACCGCGAAACCGTCCTACTTGCAATTCGGAGTCGTTCCGAAAAACAAAACCGTTACGAAAAACCTCGTCGTTTGCGGCTCGACGCCGTTCCAAATCCTCCGCGTCGAGTCGAAAGACAAACGGATGAGCTTTTTGAAAACCAACCTCAAACGCACGGTGCACGTCGTTCCGGTAACGTTCCGCGCCGGTTCGGAAGTCGGCGCGATCAACGAAACGATCGTCGTCGCGACCTCCCAAGCGAACGAAGCGCCTCTTCGAGTCGTCGCGACCGGCTGCGTCGTCGACGCGGAAAGCCCGACGCCGCCCGCCGCTCCCGCCGAAGACGAAACGCTCAAACTCGAAACGGTCGACGCCGAGCCGAGCTTGATCCCGGCGGAGACGAAACCCGCTTACGCCGCGCTGACGACCGACGCCGACGAAGCGCCGATCGAACTCGACGCCGCCGAGCAAACCGACGCCAAGCCGGAAAACGCCGCGAAACCGAACGCGACGTCGGCGCCCGCGAAACGAACGCAACGACGCGGAATCAATCTCTTCCAAGAGTTCCCGCGCCGCGCTCCGCCGGTTAAAGGCCGACTCGGCGCCGCCGAAACGCCCGCCCTCGACGCGACGCTCGACGCTCGCTCCGCCGTCGTTCCGGTCTCTTACGTCGCCGTCAAATCGACGAGCGACGACGCGGTTCGTCCGCCCGTTTTAACCGCGCCCGCGTCTCCGGCGCTCGCGCCGACGCTCTTCGCCGTCGAAACGCTCGAATCGTCGACGCCGAAATCGGTCGCGAAACCGTTCCGTCGACGCCCGATTCCGCGCGAACTCCTTCCGGCGACGATTCCGCGTTAGCGTCGGCGTCTTCGCGTCTCCGCAACCTATCGACAAAATCGGCGAACCGCCGACCGTCGCCCGCGTTCCTCTCCGAACGCGGGCTTTTTTCGTCGCGCTTTTCTTTTCCGCCGCGTTTTTTCACCGTCGAAAAAGCGAAAAAATTGCTCTTCCCGCGCCGCGCAAAACTTGTTATTAATACCGCGAGTAGTTCCGAAACGCGCCGCGACGGTCGCGTCCGCTTTCGGAGGCGTTCGCGTTCGCGGCGTCGAACCGAATCCTAAATCAGCGTCTTTCTCGAACCGACGCCGCTCCGCTCGCTCGCCGCGAGGGAACGCGCCGTCGTCGAACTTCAACGAAAATCGGTTAAAAAATGAAACGATCAGCGCTTCAATGCGTCGCCGGCGTCGTCGGCGCGACGCTCGTCGTCGGCGGCGTTTTTTGGACCTGCCGCCAACTCGCCTCGCCGACTCGCGTCAACGCGTCGCCCGCATCCGCGACGGCGTCGGACGC
>JAFYQR010000132.1 GCA_017559825.1 Thermoguttaceae bacterium
AACGACGGCGGCGCGGCGTTACGCGGCGCACCAACGTTTGCGCAGGGCCCAGTCGGCGATCAGGAGCCCGGCGAAGAGCGCGAAGATCGCCCAAGTATCGTAAAGCGAACGCTTGACTTCGCGGAAGTCGGCGACCGTCGCGCGTTTTTGCGCCAACTCGTCGAGAAACGTCGCCAACTCGTCGACGCGCAACGTTTTGCCGTCGGTCGTCGACGCGAGGTTTTCGAGCGTCGACGGCGACGCGGCCGGTTCGTCGAGCTCCAAATTTTGCGCGAAAGTTAAAAAGCGAGCTTGCGCGCTTTGGAGCGGCGTTCCGGTCGACGAAAGAACCGCCGCTTCGATTCGATAGTCGCCGACCGTTCCGGCGTCGCGGTAAGTTCCGTTCCAAACGCCGTTTGCGTCGGTCAGCGCGACGTCGGTTCGTTCGCCGTCCGGCCCGACGACGGTCGCTTTCGCCTTTATTTTCGACAAATCTTCGCCGTCTTTCGGACGGTAAACGACGCGGAAATCGACGTTTTCGCCCGACGCGAACCGGCTGCGTTCGAGTTCGACGGCGAGTTCGCCTTCGAGGAGTTCGTCCATTTTCGCCGTCCATAAAAGCAACTGCCGCCAAAACTTGCGGTGTTCGTCTTCGAAACCGCGCATTCGCCAACGCCAAGTCGAATCGGTTGCCAGCGCCGCGACGCGACCGTCGCCGAAGCGGTTCAACACAAGGAGCGGCAAGTCTTTAGTCGACGCGCCGTCGGAGAGCGAGCCGGTCGCGACCAGCGCCGTCGTCGCGCCCGGTTTCGGCGTTCCGACGCGGTAAACGCTCGACAGCGGCGGGAGCTTCGCCCAACTTTCGGCGTTCTTTTTCGGGTCGAGGTTCAACTGCGCGACGAAGTCCGGTCGCCCTGAGCGAGCGACGGGCGCGACGCGGAACTCCCCGTCGAATCGGAGTTTTTGCGAGTCCGGCGACGCGGCGTCAAAGTCGGCGAGGTCGGATTCGAGCGGCAAACGGTCGGCGTTTCGCGTCGCGACGGGAAAAACGTCGGCCAACGGCGTTTCGGCGTACCCGCCCGCGCCGAGCGAACGCTCCCCGGCGAGAACGACGAGTCCGGTTCCGTTCTCGACCAGCTCGGCGAGCGCCTTCAATTCGTTCGGCTGAAACGCCGCCGCGTCGACGTCGCCCAAGACGTAAGCGGCGTATTTTCCCGGTTTAAAAAACGTTTCGATCAGCGGCTTTCGCGAACGCGTCAGCGCGGCGACTCGCTCCGCTTCGGTCGCGTCGGGAAGTCGAGCGACCAACGACGCGGTCGACGGACGCCAATAGCGGACGCGAACGTCGGAGGCTTCGTCGAGCGCGGCGCGAAGGAAGTTTTGCTCGTAACGCCTTGTCCCTTCGATGTATAGAACGTCGAGACCGCCGTCGATCGCGGCGACGAACGCGCCGAGTTCGTTGTTCGAGTCGGCGAGTTCCCCGTCTTGCGGCGTCGCGGCGACGCGCAGCTTCCATTGCCCGGCGGTTTTCGGAGCGCAAACGAAGCGATACGAGAGCGTCGCGTCGTTCGAGGTCGGCGCAAGTTCCGTCGAATCGACGACTTCCAGCTTGCCCGGCGACGTTTCGAGCGACAGCGCGAGCGGGATTTTTCGCCCGGCCAACCCGAGAACGCGAACTTGCCCGGAGACGGTCAGCTCGTTCCCGAGAAAAACGCGGTCGTTCGAGCGCATGTCGAGAACGGCGACGTCGCGCGTCGTCGGCGAACCCTCCGCAGAGCCGAGCGGAACGGCGAAAATCGGACGTTCGGCGTCGCGCCAACGGAGCGCGACGTCTTGCGGCGACGGCGTTTCGGCGTCTTTCGTTCGTTGCGTTCCGTCGGAAATAACGGCGACGCCGAGCGTTCGGTTCCCGGCGGTCGCTCGGAGCGTTGCGGCGAGCGCGTCGGCGAGCGGCGTTTCGGAACCTGTCGGCGCGTCGGGAAAGCGGACGGCGCCGTCGACGAGTTCGAGTTCTTCGGTCGCGTCGCCGAAGCCCAAGACGCGAACGTCGAAACGCTCCGAAAGGTCGCGGAGTCGGTCGCGAACGGCGGCGAACCCGGCTTTCATCGTTTCAAAGCGGCTCGCGTTCCCCGCTTCGTCGCGAATCGACATGCTCTCCGAAAGGTCGCAAAGGAAGACGAATGACGCCGGAAGTTCTTCTTTTTCGACGCTTACGACGGACGGACGCGCGAAAAGAACGGCGAAAATCGCGACGAGCGTCAAGCGGAGCGTCAGCGCGACGCGACGACGAAAGCGCGAAAGGGTCGCGTCGTTCGAGCGGAAAAGGACGAGTCCGACGACGAGCGCGGCGAGCAAAACGGCGACGAGCGTCCAGCTGTCGCCGAGCGGTTGAAAGGAAAGGCGCGGCATAAAACGGCAAACAAAAGCGAATAAGAAGAAAACGGTTCGTCGGCGCGCGACGCGACGACGGCGCTTCGATTATACGAAATTTTCCGGCCCGTGTATACGGCGATTTTTTTTTGTTTTTGACTCTTCCGTAAGGAGAACGGCTTTAAAAATTGGTGGGAAAGAGTATAATTTAACGACAAATGATAAAATTTTTAAAACGAAGGAAAATTTTTATTACCAATGGGACGCAATGAAAGAGTCGAAAGCGAAAAAGAAACGGAACGGGGAAAAAAATCTCACTTATCTCTCTGTTTTCCGGTTGCGGCGGAATGGATTTAGGTTTTAAGGGCGGATTCTCTTTTCTCGGTAAGCAATATAAAAGCCATCCTTTCGAAATAATTTGGGCGAACGAAATTAATGCGGCTGCTTGCCGAACGTACCGCAAGAATATCGACCCGAATATTGTCGAAGGCGATATTAACGCTTGTCTCGAAAAAATCCCGGCTTACGCCGACGTCGTGATCGGCGGGTTTCCCTGCCAGGATATTTCGATTAACGGGAAAATGGCGGGCGTGGACGGCGCGCGAAGCGGGCTTTATCGTTGTATGGTTGAAGTCGTGCGGAGAACGTGTCCGAAAGTTTTTGTCGCGGAGAACGTGAAAGGCTTGTTGATGAAGCGTAACGAAAGTTTCGCTCAAGCGCGTCGTCGACGATTTTTCCGCGTTGGGGTACGCCGTTTCGTATCGACTTTACAATGCCGCAGACTACGGCGTTCCGCAAACGAGAGAACGCGTGATTATCGTTGGAACGCGTCCGGACGTTCCCGCGTTTACGCCGCCCGAGCCTTGCGTTGAACGTCGCGTTACGGCGCGCGAAGCGATTGGCGACTTGGAGGATAAGCCGCAAGACGAATATTTTAGCCATATTTGGAGTTTGGCGAACGTGAGCGGCGAGCAAGGAAACCGGCGTATGAAAGCGGATCGACCGGGCTACACGATTCGCTCGGAATGCCACGGAAACATTCAGTTCCACTATTCCGCGCCGCGACGAATTTCAATGCGGGAAGCGGCTCGGATTCAGTCGTTCCCGGACGATTTTATTTTTGATTCCAAACTCCGTGAAACGGAACGGCAAATCGGAAACGCCGTGCCTCCCGTTTTTGCTTGGCGTATTGCGAATGAAGTTCGACGAGTTATTGAAGCAAGTCGCAAACGAGAAAGTGGAAGCAATGAATAAGGAACGCTTTGAATCAACGCTTGAGCGACTTGTCGAGAAGTTGACTGCGGAGGCGAAGGCAAATCGATTCGCTTCGGCGGCTGTTTTTGAAAATCGAACCCGTGAAATTCTCGACGAAATCCTGGCGGCGTTGGAAAAAGAAAAGGAGAACGAAGGACTTATTATCCCCCGCGTCGATTTTCATACTCCGGCGCAAGGTTTTCCAGATATTCCGCTTGGCGAATTTGGCGTCGAGGTTAAATTTACCCTCTCGACGATTCTTGGCGAAGCGTTGCGAATAGCGCGCTAGAAACTAATAGGGTGGAAAGCGTTGCGAACGTTTATCTTGTTTTCGGTAAGATGGGCGGCGTTCCGGAGGTTAAATGGGGGCGTTACGAGGATTGCGTGATGCACGTTCGCACGTCGCATGTTCCGCGTTTTGAGGTGGAAATAGGCGCGGAGCGTTCGCTTTTCGACTTATTTGGCATATCATACGATGAATTTCGTAAATTGCCAATGCGCGAGAAAATGCGGTATATACGAGATTACGCTCGTTCGAGGTTAAAGGCGGGAGAACGTCTTTGGTGGATAGAAAATTACGACGACGCGGAAGATTTGGAGCGCGCGCTTCCTTTGGAAGTTCGGATGTATACGTCGCTTTCCAAACCTGAAAAAGAGCGTTTGCGAGCCGAGGCCGCGCTTCTTTGCCCGGCGATCGTAAGAACGGGGCAGGATCGGCACAAATACGACGACGCGGTTCTGTTTATGATAACCTATCACGGCGTTCTTTGTCATCAAGCGCGGGACTTGTTTTCCGCCGGAAGCGTCGCGGTTCCGGAAAATAAGGAACGCGGCGGAAAGTATATTATAAAAGGCGCTTAAATTTTTAGAAAAAGCGATGATTAACGCCGCGGCGTATATGGAGGACGCGCTCTTCGTCGAATATTGGGGCGAATCTGTTCCCCCGGAACGGCGTATCGCAAGATGGTTGGAAAAAGCGGACGCGTTGGCGCAAGATTGGGTTCCGTCGCAAGAATTGTTTCGCGACGCTCGTTCTTAACCCCTTGAATTTTATGAGAGAGTTCCGGCAAGAAACGACGAAACCGCGTCTTCTCGTTGGGAAAACGCGGTTTCGTTCGGCGGCGGTCGAGCGACGTTAAGTCGCGGAACTGCCGGGGATTATCGTCGACCGATTAAAGGTTCTTTTGGATCCATTCGGCGATTTGGACGGCGTTCGTCGCGGCGCCTTTGCGGAGGTTGTCGCTGACGCACCAGAACGCCAAGGAGTTCGCGGTCGTCATGTCTTCGCGGATACGACCGACGTAAACGTCGTCGGTGTCGTGGCAGTGATACGGCGTCGGGTATTCTTTCTTCGAAAGGTCGTCCATCAAGACGATCCCCGGCGCGGCGGCGAAGAGTTCGCGAGCTTTCTCGACCGAAATTTTGCGTTCCGTTTCGACGACGACGCTTTCCGAGTGGCAGTTCGCGACCGGAACGCGGACGGCGGTCGGGCAAACTTGAATCGCGGAGTCGCCCAAAATTTTGCGCGTTTCGTGCAGAAGTTTCAGCTCTTCCGACGTGTAGCCGCGTTCTTTAGCGCCGCCGATTTGCGGAATGCAGTTGAAGCCGATCGGATACGGGAACGCTTCCGTTTCGCATTCGCGGTACGTTTCGCCTTCGAGCCAAGCCTTCGACGTCGCGACTAAATCGCGGTTCCCCGGGAGACCGGCGCCGCTCGTCGCTTGGTACGTGCTGACGATAACGCGGCGGACGCGAGCGTAATCGTGCAGCGGTTTCAGCGCGACGACAAGTTGCGTCGTCGAGCAGTTCGGGCTCGAAACGAGGCCCTTGTGTTTGCGAATTTCTTCGGCGTTGACTTCCGGAATAATGAGCGGAACGTCCGGATACATGCGCCAGTAACCGCTTTCGTCGACGACGATCTTAGCGCGTTTACGGGCTTCCGGGATGAAGTCGCGAGCGACGTCGTCCGGCGTGCTGGCGATGACGAGATCGACGTCGTCGAACGCTTCCGGGCAAAGCAACTCGACTTTGATCGGTTCGCCGTTGAACATAATTTCTTTGCCGACGCTGCGTTGCGACGCCAAGAACTTCATCTTCTTGTACGGGAACTTGCGTTCTTGAAGCATGCGAATGGCGAGCGTTCCGACGGCTCCGGTGGCTCCGACGACGGCGACGGAATCGTACATATGCGGACTCCTTGCGGTTGGGACGGCGCCGGGTCGAGCGTCGTCAAAATGCTTGAACGCGACGGAGGAAACCGTCGGCGCGGAATTTAAAGTTAGCGGCGTCTAATAAAAATCGACGTTTTCGCGTCGTTTTCGTAAGACGCGACTTATTATGTTCGATTTTTTCGGCGGCGCAAGGGGCTTTTAAGCGTTGAACGCCTCTTTTTCGCCTTTTTTTTGGAAATTTAATTAGACGAGGCTAATAATTCGTTAGCCGAGGGCGACTTCCGCGAACGCTCCGGGCGACTCTTCGAGCCGCAGCGCGAAGCGATATTCGGACGTCGGAAACGGAAGCGCGCCGATTTCGACGAGTTTTTCGATCCAACGGTCGAGCAGAACGGAAGCGAGTTCCTCGGTCGAAGCGTTGATCGCGTCGATCCAAGCGACGGAGTCTGCGGGAAGGAGCCAACGGCGAGCCTCCGGAGCTCCGCGCCAAACGACGACGATTTCGCCGATCGGGTTTTCCGGCGTCGGCGGAAGCTCGCGGTATTCGGTTTCCGGCGCTCGCCGCGCCAAGACCGTTCGATGGTTCCACTCGGCCGCGAGTTCGAGAAGCGTTCGTCTCGCCGCGACGAAATCGAGCACGCAGCCGGACGCGTCGCGAGGGCCTTCGACTCGAACCGAAATTCGAAAGTCGTGGCCGTGGATCGGCTCGCCAAACCAAGCGGGGGCGGAGGCGGAGCGCAGGGCGACCGGCGCGAGGACGTCGTCGTTACTAACGCGCGCGACGTTTTGAGTCGACGCGTCGAAAGCGTAGCCGGCGATTCCGGAACTCGGGACGGGAAGCGGAAAGGCGACGAAGTGCGAAGCGTTGAAGGTGAGTTCCGCGTCGTCGAGCGACACGTTAAAACGACGGGCGGGCGAACGTCGAGGCATGGGAAATCTTATTCGGGTAAAATGGCGCGAATGGTGGAAATAGGCAAACGAGGCAAACGTTGAAATAGCGCGAACAAGCGAAAAAAGCGGTTTAAGAACTCGGCGAGCGAGATTTTTTTACCGTCTTTTAACAAAAATTTTAAAAAGTTTCTTAAAAAAGGCTCCGCCTCCGCTTGCGCTATTGAAACCGCTTGCTAAAATGGTGATGCGTCGATTTATCATCGGCGTCCAGCGTTGAATTTTTAAACGCGTTTTCGGCGGAATTGTCAAACAAACGGCGAGGCGAATCGGCAAACGGTCCTTTTATCGTTAAAATCGGTAAAGGACTCGGCAAATTCGCTTGACGGAAACGCGTTTTAACGATATGTTTGGAGAAATGGGCGGCGCCCGACGTAAAGCGCGCCGCGTTCGTTGCAACCCTGTTTTTTATTGGGGACGAAACGAAAGAACAACGTTTGCGCCGAGCGAGTGCTTTACTCCGTCGGACGAGCGTTTCGCGTCTTTGACGGCGCGTTTTTTCGTTGCGTCCGGTAAACGACCTCGCAAGTTTAGGAATTTTGTAGTGGTTAATCGTACTCTGATTCGCGGTTTGGACAAGAACATCGAAGACGTCGTTCTCGAAGAAGACCTTCTCGCCTATTACGGCGCCGACGCCGAGATTTCGCTGAATCAACTCATCGACGGTACCGTCGTCCGCATCGAAAAAGAATTCGTCATCGTCGACGTCGGGTATAAGAGCGAAGGCGCCATCCCCGTTTCGGAATGGGAAGAAGACGAAGAAGCTCCGAAACCGGGCGACAAAGTCAAAGTTCTCGTTGAAGAACTCGAAGACACGATGACCGGCGAAGACGTTTCCGCTCGCGGCATGATCGTTCTGAGCAAGCGCAAGGCCGCTAAGATCGAAGCTTGGAACGAAATGATGCAACGCGTCAAGGAAGGCGACGTCGTCGACGGTAAAGTTACGAAGAAGATCAAGGGCGGTCTTCTCGTCGACATCGGCGTCAATGTTTTCCTCCCGGCCAGCCAAGTCGACGTTCGCCGTCCGTCCGACATCAGCGAATTTATCGACCAAACGATCAAATGCGTCGTTCTCAAGATCGACGAAACCCGCCGCAACATCGTCGTCAGCCGTCGCGCTCTCATCGAGCAAGAACGCGCCGAAAAGAAGACCTCGTTGCTCAACGAACTCGAAGTCGGCCAAATTCGCGAAGGAACGGTCAAGAACATCGCCGAATTCGGCGCGTTCATCGACTTGGGCGGCATCGACGGTTTGCTCCACATCACGGACATGAGCTGGGGCCGCATCACCGACCCGAAAGAACTCGTCAAGATCGATCAAAAGATCGAGGTCATGGTTCTCCAAATCGATTACGAAAAGGAAAAGATTTCGCTCGGTTTGAAACAAAAGACCCCGAGCCCGTGGGAACACGTCGAAGAGAAATATCCGATCGGCGCGAAAGTCAAGGGCGTCGTCGTCAACGTCATGAGCTACGGCGCGTTCGTTAAGTTGGAAGAAGGCGTCGAAGGCCTCGTCCACATTAGCGAAATGTCTTGGACGAAACGCATCAATCACCCGAACGAAATCCTTTCGCAAGGGCAAGAAATCGACGTCGTCATCCTCGGCATCAACAAAGAAAAACAAGAAATTTCCCTCGGCGTCAAACAAACGACGAGCAATCCGTGGGAAACGGTCGATCAAAAATATCCGGTCGGCATGCGCGTCAAGGGCGTCGTCCGCAACCTCACCAACTACGGCGCCTTCATCGAAATCGAAGAAGGCATCGACGGTTTGCTTCACGTCAGCGACATGAGCTGGGTTCGCAAGATCACGCATCCGAACGAAGTCGTCAAGAAGAACGACGAAATCGAATGCGTCGTTACCTCGGTCGACAAGAAGAATCGCCGTATCGCGCTCGGTTTGAAACAACTTTCGGAAGACCCGTGGGTCAACCGCATTCCGGAAAAATACAAGCCGAACCAAATTGTTGCCGGTAAGGTTACGAAGATCACCAACTTCGGCGTCTTCGTCAGCTTGGAAGACGACCTCGAAGGTCTCCTTCACATTTCGGAACTCGCGAACCACAAAGTCGAAAATCCGGAAGACGTCGTCAAAGTCGGTGAAGAAATCGAAGTGATGGTTCTCCGCGTCGACGCCGACGAACGTAAGATCGGCCTCTCCCGCAAACGCGCCGAGTGGACGGACGAAGAAGCTGAAGCCGCCGCCGAAGAAGAAGCGCCGGTTGTTTCCTCGACTCCGACCGTCAAACCGGAAAACCTCAAAGGCGGTATGGGCGGCGACGCCGGGCCGCTCTTCAAGCTCCCGGGCCAAGAGTGATTCCGAACGCGATTTTCTTAACGCCGTTTGAACGCAAGCGGCGTTGAGCGCGATTTTAAAAAAGACGACGTTTTCTAAGGAAAGCGTCGTCTTTTTTTGTCGCCGTAGAGCCGAAGCTCGACGCGGCGGCGCAGTTTATTTAAAATAAGCGATTACTCGCCTTGCGTTTCCGTCTTTTGGTTGACGGCGATCTTGCGCGGCTGGATTTCTTCGCGTTTCGGCAGGCGCAGCGTCAACACGCCGTCGCAAAAGTCCGCTTCGATTTTGTCGGCGTCGATCGAGTCGCCGACGCGGAACGAGCGGAAATAATCTTTCGGTTCGAATCCGAAAGCGCGGCGAGCGGCGTCGTCTCGGCGTCGGCGTTCCGCGACCCGACCGTAAATCGTTAGCTCTCCATCTTTGAAGTCGACGTCGACGCCGTCGTCGCAAACGCCCGGCATGTCGGCGGTTACGACGTAAGCGTCGTCAAATTCGACGACGTCGACCGCCGGCGCGGCGCAGTCGGTTCGGTCGGCGCGAGCGTTGGCGTCAAGTTCGGTCGCGTTCGAGCGTCGAGCGACCGCGTCGAGCGTTTGGTCGGCGTTCATGGTTTGTATTTCTTGTCTTTCGTCGCGTTTATTGCGAGCGGCTGTCGATTTCATTGGACGTCTCCCGTGTTTAAGCGTTTGGCGTTATTAGCGTTCGGTTGGACGACGTCGGTCTCGAGCGTCGTCGTTTTGTTGATTTCGATTTTTTTGACTCGCGCTTTTTCTCGCTTGGGAATTTGGACGAGAAGGACGCCGCGTTCGAGTCGCGCTTCGACGCGCTCGGCGTCGACGGCGCTCGGGAAGGAGACGACGAAGGTCGACGCTCCTTGCGAACGTTCGCGGCGCCAATATCGGCCTTGTTTCTCGGCGGCCTCGGCTTTTTTCTCGCGTTGCAGAACGATCGTCAGTTCGGAGCCGGCGAGCGTAACGTCGACGGCTTCTTGCGCGAGCCCGGGCGCGGCGACTTCGACGAAATATTCGTCCGGCGTCTCCCAAACTCCGGGCGAGGAGCAGCTTTCGCAAGCGGCGAAGGGACTGAAACCGCGCGAATCGGCGCTCGGTTCGGAGAAAAAGCGGTCGAAACCGCGGCGGAAATCGAACGGCGCGGCAAAGCCGTAACCGCGAGGAACGAGATAATCGGTCAACATGCGTTTCCTTTCTTGCGACCGAAGCGCAAACGAGCCGCGTCGGTCGAAAACGTTGCGGATAAGCTCGGCGTTCGAACTCGACGAGAAGCGAACGGCGCGAGCGGAAGAGCGACGCCGATAGTTTAGCGCGAAAGGGAGAAATGGAGGAAAAACGCGATTTTTTACGACGAGCGAAGCGCGTTCGAGTAAAAGAAAGAGGAAGAGACGAAGCGATAAAAAAACCGCGAAACGAACGTTCGCGGTTTTTAAAGGACGTCGTTTGACGAATCGCGGCGATCAACGGTCGGCTTCGTAACGTCGCCAAGCCTCGGCGGCGAGCGCGGCCCCGGCTTCGCGGCATTGGCGAAGAATTTCCGGCGTCGGGCGGAGCTTCGACTTAAGCGGCGCGTCGAGCGTCGTATATTTGAGGTCGTTTTCGAGCGACTTTTGAATCGCTTCGGCGCCGCCCGGGCCCCAACCGAAGGAGCCGAACGAAAGCGCCGCTTTTTCGCGGAACTTAAGTCCTTGGAAATACGCGAGAACGGCGCCCATCGCCGGCATCAGGTTCGCGTTGAGCGTCGCGCTTCCGAACGCGATCGCGGCGGCGTCGAGCGCTTCGGTCGCCAAACGGGTCAACGTCGTGCGGCGAGCGTGCATCGTTTGAACGTCCAAGCGCGGCGCGTCCGCCGGAAGCGTCTCGTTGAACGCGACGGCCCCGGCGTAAATCTCCTCGGCCATTTGCTCCGTGCTTTGCCACATTGTGTCGTAAATAATAAGAACTTTCGGAGCGAATTTGCCGGAAGCCCAGTCGGCGTAAGCGTTGACAATAACGTCGCAGTTACCGCGCCAAATGAGACCGTGGCTCGGCGCGATCGTTTCGATTTCGAGTTGCGACGCGACTTCGAGCGTCTTCAAAACTTGGCGACCGTAAGGGGTTACGATGTTCGCGTAGTAGCTTTTCGCTTCCTCGAGAACCTTCGGAAGGTCGTACTCGTCGACGAAACGCTCCGACGTGGCGAGGTGTTGGCCGAACGCGTCGTTCGAGAAGAGAATCTTCTCTTCCGGCATATACGAAACCATCGATTCCGGCCAGTGAACCATCGGAATATTGACAAACGTAAGCGACCGCGAACCAAGGCTTAACGCGTCGCCGGACGCGACGATTTGAGTTTTCCAACCGGAAATATCGAAGAGACCGGCGAGCGTTTCCAAGCACTTGGCGTTGCAAACGAGCGTCGCGTTCGGACAGGCCGCCATCACCGCCGGGAGCGCGCCGGAGTGGTCGAGTTCGGCGTGGTTGCAGACGACGTAATCGACTTTCTCCAAATCGGTTAAGGCGGCGATATTGCGCAAAAGCTGCGGCGCGAACGGCCCTTTCACCGCGTCGATCAGCGCCGTTTTTTCGTCGCGGATTAAGTAGGCGTTGTACGTCGCGCCGCGGTGCGTGTCGTAGCTGTGGAAGTCGCGGACGCCGTAGTCGACGTAACCGACCCAATCGATATTCTTTTTCAGTTCCGCGCGTAAGTTCATATGTTTTCTCGCTTTCGCTAAAAGTCAGGTCGATTTTTAGGGCGCGTTAAACGCCGGGAGAAAAGAACGCCGGCGAACGCCGAAATCGCGGGCGCGATTTCGACGTTCGAACGGCGACGGTTAGGTTAAATCGCGTTATTTCGCGAGTTCGCGTCCGAGGTGGAACGCTTTTAGGTTGACGTCGACGAACGCCGGTTTGACACGCTTCGAAATCGCGCCTTCCCAAGCGTCGAGCGAGAGGTCGAGCTGCGTCGACAGCGAGCCGAGCAGAATCGTGTTCGCGGCGCGAGCGTTTCCGAGTTCGGCGGCTTGTTCGACGGCGCGAACGTAAACCAAGCGTGGGAAATACTTGCGAAGCGTCTCTTCGTCGAGCGTCGGGTAGACGGCGGCGCCGGACGAAACGGTCGTCGGAACGATGATTTGATCGGAAACGACCGCGAGGCCGTTCGGCGCCAAGTAGTCGACGTAACGCAACGCTTCGACGCGTTCGAGCGACGCCAACACCGTCGCGGTTCCTTTCGGAATTAACGGGCTGTAAATCTTTTCGCCGTAACGGATTTGCGCGACGACCGAACCGCCGCGTTGCGCCATCCCGTGAATTTCGTTCGTTTTTACGTCGTAGCCGGAGTCGAGCGCCGCTTGGGCGACGATCGCGCTGGCCAGCAAAATCCCCTGTCCGCCGACGCCGACGAGAACGACGCTCGTCGTGTTGTTCGCATTTTGTTGGGTCATCAGACGAGCCCTCCCATTTTGACGTCGATTTCTTTCAGCGCGTCGAATTTGCAGACTTGTTCGCAAAGTTTGCAGTCGACGCAGAACGCCGGGTTGACGCTAACGGTATTGTCGGCGGCGCGCTCGATCGCCGGGCAGCCGAGCTTCACGCAAGCGCCGCATTTCTTGCACTTGTCTTGATCGACGGCGTAAACCTTTTCGATCTTTTTGCGGTACGCGAGCGGACACGGCTCTTTCGCGACGATCAACCAAGGTTCCGGCGACTCGATCGCCGTTTTCAGCGCGGCGGTCGTTTGCGCCAGGTCGCGAGGATTGACTTCGACGACGTTCTTAAAACCGGCCGCTTTCGCGATTTCGGCGACCGACGCGGCGAACGTTTCCTCGCCGAGGAGCGTTTTGCCGGAACCGGGGTTCTCTTGGTGCCCGGTCATCGCCGTAACGCGGTTGTCCAAGACGACGAGCGTCGCGCCGCCCTTATTATAAGCGACGTCGAGGAGACCCGTGATCCCGGAGTGGAAGAACGTCGAGTCGCCGACGATCCCAACGACCGGACGGTCGTTCTTGGCGCGGTCGATCCCGTGCGCGACGGTGAAGCCGCCGCCCATGCACAGCACCGTGTCGATGCTCGAAAGAGGCGGCGCGACGCCTAAGGTGTAGCACCCGATGTCGCCGGAAACGACGACGTCGAATTTTTTCAGGGCGTGGAAGAAACCGCGGTGCGGGCAGCCCGGGCACAGAACCGGCGGACGAGCCGGGAGCGCCGGAAGGGTCGGGAGTTCCGCTTGCGTCGCGGTTTCGGCGGTTTGCGCGTCGAAGAGCGAAGCGGTCGCCGGGTTCGCGACGAGTTTGGCGCGGACGGCTTTCAAAACGTCGACGTCGAGCGCGCCGATGTTCGGGACGAGCTTTTCGTCGCCCAAGCGCTTGCCGAACGCTTTAATTCCCAATGCTTTAATATGTTCTTCGAGGAAGTCTTCCAGTTCTTCGACGACGATCACTTGGTCGACTTGTTCGGAAAATTCGCGAAGCAGGCGATCCGGGAACGGGAAGAGCCAGCCGAGCTTCAGGACGTTCGCTTCCGGGAAAACTTCCTTGACGTATTGGTAAGCGGCGCCGGCGGTTACGATCCCGACGCGGCGGTCGCCGGACGCGTTCCATTCGATTGGATTCAGCGGCGAAGCGGACGCGGCTTCTTCGAGTTTTTCGAGGCGTTCTTCCAAACGGACGCGCATTTCGCGGGCCCAAGCCGGAATCGGAACGAAGCGTTTCGGGTCTTTTTGGAAGGACGGCGTTCGATTCAGCGCGACCGGCTCGGCCAACTCTACGACGCCGCGCGAGTGGCTGACCGTCGTGCTCGAACGCAGTATCGTCGGCGTTCCGAATTTTTCCGAAATTTCGAAAGCGGCCAACGTAAAGGCTTTAGCTTCCGCCGCGTCCGCAGGCTCGAAGACCGGAACCTTCGCGAAGCGGGCGAATTGGCGCGTGTCCTGCTCGTTTTGCGACGAGTTCATGCCGGGGTCGTCCGCGACGACCGCGACGAAACCTCCGACGACGCCGACGTAAGCGAGCGTCATCAGCGGGTCGGCGGCGACGTTCAGACCGACGTGCTTCATCGTCGTCATCGCGCGAGCGCCGGTCGTCGAGGCGCCCGCGGCGGTCTCGAACGCGACCTTTTCGTTCGGCGCCCACTCGGCGAACATCTTGTCGCCGTAAAATTTGCCGATATTTTCCAAAATTTCCGTCGACGGCGTGCCCGGGTACCCCGAAACGACCGTCGCGCCGGCTTCGAAGGCGCCGCGAGCGATCGCCTCGTTGCCCGAAAGGAGTTGTTTTGTCATTTTTCGATTCCGAATTTTTTTCCGTTGAACTCGAACCGACGCGGAGTCGCGGCTCCGCGAAGGACGAAAGGGGAACGACGGCGCGTTCGCGCTCTTCCGCGTCCTTGTTATTATATCGTAAAAACGTTTTCTTTCAAGCGGCGGCTCCTTCTTTGGGCGCGTATAAATCGGAGGATTGGGCGAATTAGGCGAAGCGCGAAGGACGGAAGGGGCTGTTCGGTTTGCGTTGTTTTCCTTTTTTGTTTAAATTTTTTCTTTTGCCTAAACGTGAAAAAAGCGCCGTTTTTTCTAATTTGCCCAGATTGCGGTTATATTGGATTCGTCCGAACACGTTCGCGGCGCTCGTCGCGGCTCGGCGTTCGCGCTCGTTTCGTCGTTCTATTCGCTTTCCGAAAGTCGGAGGCGTCGGCGAGTCGAAGCGCGTTTTCCCGGTTCGACGCGGCGTCGTGTCGGCGCGTCGGGGATTTTATCGCTTGCGCTCGGAGATTTCGCTTGGCGGTTGGAGAAAGGCCGCGACGGAAGAAAAATCGAGCGACGGCGCTTTAACTCTCGTTAAGAAAGGAAGATAAGATGTTGAAGAAGTTTGCGTTTTCTTGGGTTGTCGCCGCCTTGGCTCTGGTTTCGGGCGCGAACGCTTGGGCGCAGGACGCGGCGCTCGATAAATCGAACGACGCCGTCGCTTACGAAGCCGCGGCGATTCCGGAAAACGTCGGAACCGACGATTGCGGCCCGACGGCTTGCGGCGCGGTTTCTTGCGATCCGTGCGGTTCCGTCTCTTGCGATCCGTGCGCGTCGATCTGCTGCGATCCGTGCGCGTCGATTTGTTGCGATTACGGTTGCCGCTCCGGTTGCTTCCGCGGTTGCGGGCGTCGCGCTCGTTGCGTTTCGTATTCCTACTGCTCGCCGTGTTACTCGAGTTGCTGCATGCCGAGTTATTCGTCCTGCTGCGATCCGTGTTCGTTCGGACGCGTTCGCCGCGGCTGCTTCCGCGGCTTCGGTTGGCGCCGCTCCGCTTGCGTTCCGTATACTTACGGTTACAGCGGCGGTTGGGGCGCCTACAACGTCGGCGGCGCGTACGGCGGGTGGAACTCTTACAACGCTTGGAGCTCGTCGTTCGGCGGCGGTTGCGGCTGCTATTGATTCCGAGGCCGCGCGTCGACGCTCGTTTTGAGTCGTTCGGCGCGTCGATTTGCCGCCGCCTTTGCCGCGACGAAAAATAACGTCGAAACTCGCCGCTTGGAAACGCGACGCCGTCGAGAACGCGCGTCGCGTTTTTGTCGTTCGGCAAGAAACAAAAAAAGAGCCGACGCGAAAAACGTCGGCTCCTAAAAGAGGCGTCGACCGGATTCGAACCGGTAAATGACGGATTTGCAATCCGTTGCCTTAGCCGTTTGGCTACGACGCCTTAACTGTTACGTTCCCAATCATACCTCAAAAAAAGAATCGCGCAAGGGGGCTTTTTAAAATTTTTTAAATTTTTTGCGCCGTCGCGAACGCTCGACCGGTCGTCGAGAGGAAACGGAAGCGCTTTTTTTCGACAGGGGCGTTTAGCGCGTTTCGTTTCTTTTCGCTTGGTTTTCTTGCATTTTGTTTCGCACCGCTTCGACGACGCAAGGGGGCAAAAACGGACGCAGAGCCGCCTCCTCGCCCGCGCCGGCGATTTCTTTGATTAACGTGCTGGAAACGTGCGCCAGCTCGCCGTCGGCGATCAAAAAGAGCGTTTCGACGTCCGGTTCGAGGCGACGGTTCGCCATCATCAGCGTCAGCTCGGCCGGGAGGTCGGTGATCGGGCGGACGCCGCGAACGACGACGCGAGCGCCCAAACTCTTGGCGAAACGCACAGTAAGGCCTTCGTAAGTCAACGTTTCGACGTTCGGTAGACCGGCGGTCGAGCGGCGAATCAACTCGCAGCGCTCTTCCGGCGTGAACCACGGCGCCTTTTGCGAATTGACGCCGACCGCGACGATCAGGCGGTCGAAGAGGCGGCTGGCGCGCTCGATAACGTTGAGATGCCCGAGCGTGATCGGGTCGAAAGAACCGGGATAAACGGCGAGACGCGGGTCGGGCATCGGACGCTCCTGTGAAGAAAACGAAACGCGCGACAAAAATTTTGGCGCCGCGCCTTGGCGATCGACGATAAAACGTGTATAATAACGAAAATCGACGGCGCGCTTCGACGGCGCGGCGAGCGAAAACGTCGCCCTTTATTATAGCGCGGCGGAAAACGGCGCCAAGGAGCCCCCCGAGCGTTGGTTTCGGCGACGTCGGTCGAGAGTGAAACGAGCGGAAGAAAAACTTGAAACGCGGAACTTGCTCGACAGGGGGCGCGTCTAACGAAAACCCGCGCCGAAATTTTTGTAAAATAGGATAGAGTCGACGGAAAAAAAAACCGATACGGACGAAGACGCCGTCTCGGCGGCGCGTCGATTTTCACGAACGAATTAGTCGGCCCCCAAAAATTTTTGAGCGAAAATAATGAGTTCCGAACAGCGTTACGATTCGAGTTTGTTGGAGCAAACGAAACGGCAAATTCGCGTTCTTGTCAACGAAATCGCGCAGATTTCGCGTTCCGACTCGACTCCGGAAGAGTTTCAAGCCGAATTCTTGCCGCGCGTCGTCACGGCGCTCGGCGCGGTCGGCGGCGCCTTTTGGACGGCCGACGATTCCGGACGGCTCGCCCTTGGGTATCAGGTCAATTTGCAGGAAACGAAACTGCACGAGAACGAAGAGGCGAACCGAACGCACTCGGCGCTTCTCTACAACGCCCTGCGTTCGAGCGAAACCGACATGATCGTGCAGCCGCATTCCGGGGGCGAAGGCGCGAACGACGGCGGTAACCCGACCGATTTTCTCGTCGTCGTCGGCGTCGTCGCGACCGAGCTCGACCGCGTCGGGATCGTCGAAATCTTCCAGCGTCCGGACTCGAACCCCGCCGCGCAAAAGGGGTATCTGCAGTTCGTTCGCCAGGTAACCCGTTACGCCGCCGAGTTTTATAAGAATCGCCAACTGAAAAATTTCAGCGACCGGCAGAATCTTTGGACGCAGCTCGAAGATTTCACGCGCAGCATTCACAAAACGCTCGATTTCAAAGAGACCGTTTACACCGTCGCGAACGAAGGGCGGCGCTTAATCGAGTGCGACCGCGTTTCGATCGCGATTTGCCGCGGGCGCAAAGCGCGCGTCGAGGCGGTTTCCGGACAGGACATGGTCGACAAACGCTCCGAAACGGCGCGGCTGCTCGGCGATTTGGCGACCGCCGTCGTCGCGGCGAACGAGCCGATCGTCTACACCGGCGACTCCTCGCAGCTGGCCCCTCAGGTCGAGACGGCGATCGAAGAGTACGTCGACGCGTCGCATACGAAGGCGCTCGCCGTGTACCCGCTGATTCCGCGTCGCGTCGACGAAAACGACGCCGACGAAACGGAACGCGACAAAATGATCGTCGACCCGCCGTTCGGCGCGCTGATCGTCGAAAGCATCGAGGACTCTCGCGTTTCGGAGCACACGACGCGTCGAATCGAGATCGTCGTCGAACACGCTCGCGTCGCGATCGGTAATTCGCTCGAACACAACTCGATTTTCTTGGGTTGGCTTTGGCGAGCGATCGGGAAGTCGAAGGTTTTGGTCGCGGCGCGGAACCTGCCGAAGACGATTTCGATCTCGTTGGCGATTTTGGCGGCGATCTTGGCGCTCGTGTTCGTGCCGTGGAATTTCAACATGCACTGCGACGGTTCGCTCGAGCCGCTCGTTCGCCGCAACGTTTTCGCTCGCGAAGCCGGCAAAATCGACAAAGTGCTCGTCAAGCACGGCGACGCGGTCGTCGAGGGACAGACGATCTTAGTTTTGTCAAACAACGAGTTGGAAGCCGAGTGGCAAAAGACCGACGGCGAGCTGAACGAAACGCGCAAGCAAATCCTCACGCTGACGGAAGCGAAAAACCAAGCGAAGGACGTCGAGCGGATTCGCGTCGCCGGACAGTTGGAGCAATACCTCGAGCGCGAAAAAACGCTTTTGTTGCAACAGCAAATTTTGAACGCTCGCCGCGACGATTTGACGATTAAGTCGCCGATTAATGGCACGGTGATGACGTTCGACCTGAAAAACAAGCTCGACGGGCGTCCGGTGCAGCCGGGCCAAATTTTGATGGAAATCGCGCGACCGGAAGACGGGTTGATTCTCGAGCTCCAAATGCCGGAAAAACGAATGGGGCATATCGACGACTACCTCCGCAAGCTGCAGGCGGAGAACCCGGACGCCGCGCTCAAAGCGAAGTTCGTCATGATGCTCGATCCGTCGAAAAACTACGGCGCCACCGTCGTCGAGGAGCACGACCGCGCCGAAAATCGCGGTACCGAGGAAACGACCGTTCAAATGCGAGCCGAAATCGACGAACCGGAGTCGCTTCCGGAGGGAACCCGCGCCGGCGCCGGCGTCTCGGCGAAAATTTATTGCGGAAAGCGCCCGCTCGGCTACGTTTGCTTCAACGAAATGATCGCGTTCCTGCAAAAGACGGCGCTCTTCTGGTTCGAGTAAACAAACGGCGGTTAAGACGAATTTTTAACGCGACGCTAAAAATATAAACGACGCGAACGCTCGAAAATTGCGGGAAACGTCGAGGAGACAACGACGAAAATGAAAACGATGTTCGAAAAAAGAACTCTTCTGGGCGTCGCGGCGACGCTTGCGCTCGTCGGCGCGGCGGGCGTCGCGAGCTTTGGGAACGGCGACCTCGAGCGAGCGTTGATGGAAGACCCGAGCCTTCCGTTGGCGCCGTCGGGCGTCGGCGCGACGGCGCAAGAGCGACCGCTCGCTTCGAATTTGAGCGAAGCCGCGGCGATTCCGTCCGGCGTCTACGAGAAAGACGGGCGAATCGTCGTTCCGCGAGCGTCCGTAATCGTTCCGAAGGGCGAAGGTTACGAAGCGCTTGTTTGCGCGAACGGTCAGGGGCTCCTCGTCGAGTTCGGGCTCTGCGAACGAGACGAAAAGGGCGCGCTCGTCGTCGGCGAAGACGGAACGACGAAACGCCGTCCGCTTCTGCGCGGATTGCAGGTGCGCAAAGGGGACGTCCTCGGGAAACAAAAGGACGCCGAGCTCGTCGAGCAAAAAATCGTCGCCGAGCAAGAGCTTCTCGTCGCTCGCAAAGAGGCGGACAAAAAACTCGAAATCGAAGTCGCGGAAGCCGCCGCGCTCGTCGCGCAAGCGTCGTGGAATCGCGCCGATTCGCTGAACAAAACGATGCCGGGCTCCGTGTCGCCGGAAGAGGTCGAAGAGAAGCGCTACGAGTACGTTCGCGCTTATAAGTCGATCGATAAAGCGAAATTCGATCTCGAAGTCAACATCGAAAAAGTGAAGGTCGCCGAAGCGCGTGTCAACGCCGCCGAGGTCGCCATCGAAGACCGCAAGTTGATTTCGCCGATCGACGGTTTTATCGACGACGTGATGCAAAACGAAGGGCAGTGGCTCCGCGAAGGGGACGAAATCCTGAAAATTGTGCGCCTCGACAAAGTGCAAATTAACGGCGCGGTCGACGCCGAGCGTTACGCTCCGGAAACGATCGACGGCAAAAAGGTCGTCGTGTGGGCGCGTCGTCCCGGCATGGAGCCGCAGCCGCTCGAAGGGAAAATCGTTTTCGTGCGGCAAATCGTCGAATCGGGCCACTATTATTTTTACGCCGACGTGCAAAACAAGAAAAACGCGGCCGGTTACTGGTTGTTGAACCCCGGCTCGTTGGTTACGGTTGAAATTTGCGTCGACGAGGACGCGCCCGCTCCGAAGGCGGCGAGCGTTCCGACGATTAACCCGACCGGTTCGCTTTGATTGCGGAAGTCGCCGTCGTTAAACGTTTTACCATCGCAAGGAAAAGGAAGGGCGTATGGCTTCGTTAGCCGACAGTCTGGTTTCGAGCGCGGAACGGGTGTTGTCGATTTACGCGCGGAGCGATCTCGAAGCCAAGCGCGCGACGTATCTCGGGCGGTCGTATTGGATCGTCAAAGATCCGATCGGCTTGAAATATTATCGTTTCCAAGACGAGGAATATTTCATCTTAGAACAGCTTGACGGAACGAAAAGCCTCGACGCGATCAAAGAAGCGTTCGAGGCGCGTTTTCCGCCGCAAAAGATTACGCTCGAAGAGATTCAGTCGTTCGTCGGGCAGCTGCACCAATGCAGCCTTATCGTCGTCGGCGTGCCGGATCAAGGGCACGAGCTTCTGAAGCGGCGCAAAAAACGTCGTCGCAAGGAGGTGATGGCGCAGTGTTCGAATATTTTGGCGATTCGTTTTAAGGGCGTCGACCCGAACCGCTTTTTCGATCGGCTGCTTCCTTGGGTTCGTTGGTGTTTTCATCCCGCGACGCTTTGCCTTTGTTTGGTTTTGATGGCGGCCGCGCTCCTGCTCGTCGGGATCGAGTTCGACCATTTCCGCTCGAAGTTGCCGGAGTTCCAACAGTTTTTCGGCCCGGGAAACCTCATTCTCCTGAGTATTACGCTCGGCTTGACCAAGGTGCTGCACGAGTTCGGCCACGGTTTGTCGTGTAAATATTGGGGCGGCGAGTGCCACGAGCTCGGCGTCATGATTTTGGTGCTGACGCCGTGTTTGTATTGCAACGTGTCGGACTCGTGGATGATTCCGAGCAAGTGGAAGCGCGCGGGGATCGTCGTCGCCGGCGTTTTCGTCGAGTGTACGTTGGCGTCGATATGCACGTTTATTTGGTGGTTTACGAACGAGAATCTGCTCCACTACCTGTGTTTGAACGTGATGTTTATTTCGTCGCTTAGCACGATCGTGTTTAACATGAACCCGCTGTTGCGCTACGACGGTTACTACTTGCTGTCGGACTTGCTCGAAATTCCAAACATGCGTCAAAAAGCGACGAAGATCATGACGCAAAAGGCTTCGTCGTGGTTTTTGGGGATGGAGCAGCAGGAAGACCCGTTTTTGCCGAAGCGCAATCAAACGTGGTTCGCGCTTTACACGATCGGCGCCGTGTCGTACCGCTGGGTCGTTACCGCGTCGATTTTGTTCTTCGTTTACCACTTTTTCGACGCGTACGGGTTGAAGGTGGTCGCGCAGATCATCGCCGCGATGTCGCTTTACGGCCTGTTGATCGCGCCGCTTTGGAAGATCGCGAAGTTTTTTTGGGTGCCGGGGAGAATTTACCGAGTGAAAAAGACGCGTTTTTACATGTCGCTTTCCGCCGTCTTGGCGCTGATCGCCGGTTTTTGTTTTATTCCTTTCCCATACTCGATTTACGCGCCGGCGGTGGTCGAGCTGCGTTCCGACGAGGCGACGACGGCGAACGTGCTCGCGCCGAAGTCGGGGGGCGTCTTGACAGAAATTCTCGTCGAGGACGGCGATTTGGTCAAAGCGGGCGACGTCTTGGCGCGGCTCAAAAATCCGCGGCTCGACGCCGAGCTTTTATCGATGCAGGGCCAGCGCCGCGAAACGGAGCGCGAGCTCCAAATGTGCGAGCAACTGGGCGCGAACCAAGAGGCCGTCGCTCGACTTCAAGAGTTGAAAGCGCGGCTCGTCGGGGTGCGCAAAGCGATTCAAGAACTGCAGGCCGAGCGAAAGCAGCTGGAACTTCGCGCTCCGATCGACGGCGTCGTCGTGTCGCCGTATTGGCGAGTCGACCGCGAAAACAAATACGAAGACATGTCGTCCGCGTTGCGCCAATGGGAGGGAACGCCCTTGTCGCCGCGCAACTTAAACGTTACGCTTGAACCCGGAACGCACGTCTGCAGCGTCGGCGATCCGTCGAAATTGGAAGCGATCGTCGTCGTCGACCAATCGAAGATCGATTTCGTCGAACCGGGCCGCTCGGTGAAAATCAAATTGACCGAGCGACCGAGCGAAACGATCGTCTGCCAAGTGAACGAAATCGACGACGTCGAGCGACAAAAGATGGAAAACGCGCCGTTCCAACTTTCCGCCAAGGGCGGCGGCCCTATCGCGACCGAAACCGTCGAAGGCGGCGAAGAGCGTCCGCAGAGCGCGTCGTTCCGAGTGCGCGTCGATTTGGACTCGACGGACGAGCTTGAAATTAAGGTCGGCATGACCGCGAAAGCGAAGATTAAGGCGCGACCGCAAACGCTTCTGCAACGTTTGGCGCGCTTGGTGCGCGAAGTCTTTAACTTCAAGCTGTAAAGCGATTGCGGCTTGGCGAACGCGAAACGGGCGGCTTTCTCGAATCGAGAGGCCGCCCGTTTTTTTTATCCCTTGCTTTCGCGGACGCGATGTTTCGCCGCGCTATTTAACGTCTTTCGGAATAAGACTTTCGACGTCGATTCGTTTGATTTCGCCGTCTTTTTCTTGGTCGACGGCTTGGCGCCAAGCGTCGAACTCGTTTTTCGCGTAATTTTTATGGAGCCAGCGAACGTAGGGGAGCGTCGCGTCGTCTTGCCAATAGACGTTGCTTTCGAAGCGCGGCTGTTCCGGCGTCCACTCGACGTCGGAGCGAACGAGGCTTTCGGTCGCGTTTGCGAAAATATTTCCGCGCAAAACGAGGTTTTTCGTTTGCGCCGTGTTCGCGTAAAACATGACGCAACGCCCGTTCGGGTCGGGGCGCTGAACGTGTCCCCAACCGTAGCCCGCGTTAAGACAAACGTTGTCGACGAACTCGACGTTTTCGGTGATCGATTCCGGCCCGCGATTCCAATATTCGAACGAATATTCGCAGTTCCAAATGAGATTATTTCGGTAAACGATGTTCCGCTCGACGTTGACGCCGGAACCTTGGTTGGTGATCGCGGCGTCGTAAACCTCCCAAATGCGGCAATTTTCGACGAGGTGGTCGCGACCGGACGCCCAAAATTCGATCCCGTTGCCGAACCGGACGCGCCGTCCGGCGCCGCCTTCGCGGTACTGGTCGCCGCCGCCGATCCAAGAAATATCGCAGTTGCGGATGGTAACGCGCGCGTTTCCGGAGCCGCCGAAACCGTGCGCCGCGCCGTAGCGAAGGTCGAGTCCGTCGAAAACCGCCCATTCGACGCCGGAAAGGTCGACGACGTGCCGCATCACCGCCGCCTCGATCGAGTCGAATCGGAGCGCCGGATTCTTGTCGGAGCGATACCAAACGCGTCCTTCGCTCCGTTCGTAACAGAAGTCGTCGTTCGCTTTAAGGTCGTCGAGCGTCCAACGTTTGAACGCCGCTTTGTTCCCGTCGAGGATAATGTTGCCGACGTCCGGGTCGAGTTCGAGCGCGTCGACTTCAAGCTCTTCGACGACGAGGTTCGAAATTTCGATTTCGCAACCTTTCGGAAGCGTTCCGAAGTAGAAGGTAACTCGCGCGTCGTCGGCGGTATGCGTCGCTTTGAAAACGAGTTCTTGGCGCGACTTTTCCCGAGTCGGCGCGAACTTATTTTGGAGAAGCGAACCGTAGGACGACCAAGGCGCGCCCGCCGTCATCAGCGAAACGCTCGGCGCTTCGAACGGAATCGACGCGCTCGCGTCAAACGCAACTCGGTAAGATTTCCCGGCTTGCAACTTAAACGGCGAGTTCGTCCATTGAACGTGGTTCGGCGCCGTTCCCGATTCGGCGATCTTGACGCGGAACGTCTTGACGCCGTCGATTTCGTCGACGCTAAACGACGCTTTCGCGCCGTTTTCGGAGTGAATCCCCCAACCGCCGGTCAAAAAGTCGCCGCCCGAGCCGACGACGCGAATTTCCGTCGGGCGCGTCGCCCAAAGGTTGTCGCCGACTTTAACCCAATCTCGCTCGTCGTCGAGCGCGACGGAACGGAGAATACTCGGCTTCGCGCCTTCGCCGTAACTCGAATAAAGAACGGGTTTTCCGGGCGCTCCCGACGCCGGTTTGAGCCCGCCGCGCCAGCGTTCGCCCGCTTTGAAGTAAACGGCGTCGCCCGGTTCGAGTTCCGCCGACGAAACGCGTTCGAGCGAACGCCAAGCGGTTTGCGGCGAGCGTCCGGAGGCGTCGTCGTCTCCGGTTTTCGAGTCGACGTAATAATCGGTCGCGAAAGAAGTTGCGGCGAAACCGAACGCGCAAAGAACGCCGAGTCGGCGAATGGCGTCGCGGCGAAAAAATAATGCGGCGAAGTTCATAACGGCCTTTCGTAAAAACGGTTAGGACGCGGCGGCCCGTTCCGAACGGCGAAACGTCGCGCTTGCGTCCGAGCGCCTTTATTGTACCGGACGCGCCGCCGAATTGCAAGAGCGAGACGCCGCCGAAAGGCGTTTTTTCCGCTCGTCCGGCGTCGCGTCGAGAGAAGAAGCGCCCGTCGAGACGAAAAAAAGCGGCGTTCTTTCGAACGCCGCGAACGCTAAGTTCAGCGAATATTGGGTTTGCGGAAGGTCGCGCTCTTTCCGTCGGGAACGCTCGCCGTTTTGGCGACCGGTTTCGCGACGGTTTGAGTTTTCGTCGGTTTCTCGGCGTTTGGAGAAGGCGGAACGACGGCTCGCCAAACGGGCGCGGCAGGTTTCGCCGGTTTGGCGCTCGGAGTCGGTTTTTCTTCTTTTTTCGACGGCGCGACCTTGGGAACGACCGGTTTTAAAGCGACTTTGGGAGGAATCGCGGCGTTCGGAACGCTCGGTTGGACGGCGGGCGTCGGCTCGTCGTTTGCGGGCGAAGCGCCGGGGAGCGCGAGAAGCGGAACGTCGGCGGTTGCGTTCGTCGTTTCTGCCTTCGCGTCGTTTTCGACGTTTTCCGTTTCCGCGTCGAAGACGAGAATTGGAAGCGCGAGTTCGTCGGAAGCGCTTGTTACATCGGAGTTTGCGGACGAAGCGGGGAGCGCGTCGGCGACCGGCGTCGCGTCGGCGTCGATCGCCGAAGTCGGTTGCGCGAGGGCGAGCGGCGCGAGCGTTTCGTCGGCGGGAGCGTTCGGTTCCGCGAGAAGCTCGTTTTCAAAATCGAGGAGCAACGGCGCTCCGGTTTCCGAGGCGTCGTCGGTAGCGAGCGTTTCGGTCGCCGCGTAAACGTCCGATTTGACGGCGTTTGCGTTTGGC
>JAFYQR010000133.1 GCA_017559825.1 Thermoguttaceae bacterium
ATACTCGACTTGTTTGAATCAAGGATTCAAAGAAGTTTTCGTTCGATCGTGGGCGAACTTCCGGTCAGAGAAGTCCGCAATTTAAAATGAATCGCAATTTATATTGGCTTCAAAGGTTAAAATCTCGAAGATTTTAACGGTTCTTCGTCTCGTTAGAGACGAAGCTCACACTGTATGAACATCTTTACCTGATTGTCAAATATCGTTTACGCTCAGTATCTTATCAGATTTTCCAGCGTCGTCAAGAGTCTTTTTTTATTCTTCTCGACTTCAAAACTTTCATCGTTTCGTCGTCTCGTTTGCTCTTAACACGCATAAATATATCGCGGATTCGCAAAACGTCAAGCGGCTTTTTTCATTTTTTCCGAGAAAATTTCCAACGGCGTCTCAAACGCCCGCCAAGCAAAATTGCAACGCGTTATTTTTCAACAACTTCCAAAACAGTTTTATTTTTACAAAACAAGCGAAATTTCTCCTCGCGAGCCGAAAAACACGGCGCGTCGTTCCGAATTTCGGCATTTTAGAACAACGTTTTTACGCGTCGAGTGGAGAAACGTTCGCTAGGTTTTATTCCGCCGTCAAGCGGCGCTTTACGTTTTCGCCGATTCGCCATTATTATTAATTAACACCCTAGATTCCGTTTATTTCCAGCGCGGCGACACGCTAAAGTCAACCCAGACGCTCGATTTTAACATTACAAAACCCGGGTCTGAAAAGCCTCAAAGTTAGACAAGTCTTCGCTTTATTCCCGAAAAAACGGTCGTTTTTTTCGCGATTCTTTATTAATATTCGGCGATATGGCGCGTTGGGAACTTGACAAGAAAAATTTTAAGTTTTTAATATACAATATCGATAAAAAGATACCGAATAAAAACGGCGGTCGTTTGCCGGCGTAGAAATCGCCGCTTCGCGAGCCGAAGAGGCGAACGTCGTCTCGGGCGTCTTTTATTCGAACTCTCTCAAACGAACGCGTCCGCCGAGACGCGTTCCGTCGGACGCCGCTTTGCGAAGCGGCGCCGTCGCGCAAAACGTAAGCGGATTCTCAACGAATCCCTTTTAATATCCTTTACCCCAACCGCCGAATCCTAGAAAAACCTAATACGATGCTAGACTTTCTTTCTTCGTCGATCGGTAAAAAGGTGATAATGAGCCTTAGCGGCTTGTTTTTGCTTGTTTTCCTCGCGCTGCACGCCGCTATTAACTTGACGGCGTTAATTTCCGAAGACCTGTACAACGCCGCCTGCGCCTTTATGGGTTCCGGTTTCGTGTTGCCGTTCGTGCCGGTGTTGGCGCTCGGTTTCATCGTCCACATCGTTTGGTCGATGCGCGTCGAGTTCCAAAACTGGGCTTGTCGTCCGCGCACGATGCGCTACATGGTCGCCAACAAAACGAAGGCCTCGTCCTGGGCTTCGAAGAACATGTTCGTCTTGGGCGTTATCGTCCTCGGCCTTCTCGCGTTGCACCTTCTCCACTTCTGGGCGAAAATGCAACTTCCGGAACTCCTCGGCAAACACGGCGAGGAAAACCCGCGCGGCCTGATCATCGCGTTGTTCCAAAACCCGGTTTATTGCGTCGTTTACCTCGCTTGGTTCGTCGCGATTTTCTATCACGTTACGCACGGTTTTTGGAGCGCGTTCCACACGATCGGCTTGAGCAACGCGAAGTGGCTGCCGCGTTTGCAATTCCTCGCCAAGATTTACGCCGTCGTTATTTTCTTGGCTTTCGCCGCGGTTCCGGTTTGCGTTTTGCTCGGCTGCTACGGCAAATAATCGCCGACATTGCGCACCTTTCCCCATCCGAATTTCAACGACGTCGACGCGCCGCCTTCGGGCCGCTTTCGCTCGTCGTTCGCAATACCTAACATATAAAAAGATAAAGACATGTCCGAAACTAGGTTGCAGTCGAAAATTCCGGCCGGTCCCTTGGCCGAAAAATGGACGCGTTTCAAGGCCGAAGCTAAAGTCGTCAGCCCGGCGAACAAACGCAAATTGGAAATCATCGTCGTCGGGACGGGCCTTGGCGGCGCGTCGGCCGCGGCGACGCTCGGCGAACTGGGCTTCAACGTCAAGGTCTTCTGCATCTCCGACAGCCCGCGTCGCGCTCACTCGATCGCCGCGCAAGGCGGCATCAACGCCGCGAAGAACTACCAAAACGACAACGACTCCGTCTATCGTTTGTTCTACGACACGATCAAGGGCGGCGACTTCCGCGCTCGCGAAGCGAACGTCTACCGCTTGGCCGAAGTCAGCTCCGCGATCATCGACAAGTGCGTCGCGCAGGGCGTTCCGTTCGCTCGCGACTACGGCGGGCTTCTCGACAACCGCTCGTTCGGCGGCGCGCAAGTCTCCCGTACTTTTTACGCTCGCGGTCAAACCGGGCAACAACTTCTCCTCGGCGCTTACGCCTCGTTGAACCGCCAAATCGCGGCCGGCACGGTTAAGTCGTACAACCGTCGCGAAATGCTCGACTTGGTCGTCATCGACGGCAAAGCGAGGGGGATCATCGTCCGCAACCTCGAAACCGGCGAAATCGAACGCCACGGCGCGCACGCCGTCGTTCTCGCGACCGGCGGTTACGGCAACGCTTACTTCCTGTCGACGAACGCGATGAACAGCAACGTTTCCGCCGCGATTCAATGCTACAAGAAGGGCGCGTTCTTCGCCAACCCGTGCTACGTCCAAATTCACCCGACGTGCATCCCGGTTCACGGCGACCAACAATCGAAGCTGACGCTCATGTCCGAATCGCTCCGCAACGACGGACGCATTTGGGTGCCGAAAAAGCTCGAAGACGTCGAAAAGCTCCGCAAAAAGCAAATCAAACCGTCGCAAATCGCCGAAGAAGATCGCGACTACTATCTTGAACGCCGCTACCCGGCGTTCGGCAACCTTGTTCCTCGCGACGTCGCCTCGCGCGCCGCTAAAGAACGTTGCGACGCGGGCTTCGGCGTCAACGAAACCGGTCTCGCCGTCTTCCTCGACTTCTCGACCGCGATCAATCGCCTCGGCAAAAAAGTCATCGAAGAGCGTTACGGCAACCTTTTCCAAATGTACGAAAAGATTACCGACGTCAACCCGTACGAAGAGCCGATGCAAATCTACCCGGCCATCCACTACACGATGGGCGGCATCTGGGTCGACTACGAGCTCATGACGACGATTCCGGGTCTGTACGCGGTCGGCGAAGCGAACTTCAGCGACCACGGCGGCAACCGCTTGGGCGCCTCGGCCCTCATGCAAGGTCTCGCCGACGGTTACTACGTTCTTCCGTACACGATCGGTCAATACCTCTCGAAGGAAATCCAAACGCCGAAAACCGACGTCAACGCGCCGGAATTCGACGAAGCCGAAAAAGCCGTCAAAGCGAAAATCGCCAAGCTCCTCAACATCAAAGGTAAGCAAACCGTCGACGGACTCCACAAGAAACTGTACAAGATCATGTGGAACAAAGTCGGCATGGCGCGCAACGAAGCCGGCCTGAAACAAGCGCTCAAAGAAATCGAAGCTCTCCGCAAAGAATTTTGGAGCGACGTCTTCGTTCCGGGCGCGAACGAAGAGTTCAACCAAGAGCTCGAAAAAGCGCTTCGTCTCATCGACTTCATGGAAGTCGGCAAGCTCATCGCTCTCGACGCGCTCAACCGCAACGAATCCTGCGGCGGCCACTTCCGCGAAGAAAGCCAATCGGAAGGCGGCGAAACCAAACGCGACGACGAAAACTTTATGCACGTCGCCGCTTGGGAATACAAAGGCGAAAACGCCGATCCGGCTCGCCACGAAGAACCGCTGGTTTACGAAACGGTCAAACTTGCGACGCGCAACTACAAAGACTAACAAACAATTCATTAGGGCGAGAGCGGTCGCTCGACGCGTCGCTCTTTCTCCCGTTGCTTAATATAAAGACGTAACGATGAAACTCAAACTGAAAATTTGGCGTCAAAAGAACGCGAAAGCCAAGGGCCGATTCGAAACCTACGCCGTCGACAACATCTCGCCGGACGCGTCGTTCCTCGAAATGCTCGACATTTTGAACGACAAACTGATCCGCGAGGGCAAAGAGCCGGTCGCGTTCGACCACGACTGCCGCGAAGGCATCTGCGGCATGTGCTCGCTTTACATCAACGGTCAAGCGCACGGTCCGGACGAAGGCGTCACCACGTGCCAGCTCCACATGCGCAAGTTCAACGACGGCGACACGATCGTTATCGAACCGTGGCGCTCGGCGGCTTTCCCGGTCGTTAAAGACTTGGTCGTCAACCGCAACGCGTTCGATCAAATCCTCCAAGCGGGCGGTTTTATCTCTTGCAACGGTATTGTTCCGGACGCGAACAACCTGCCGATCAGCAAGATCGACGCGGACGAATCGATGGACGCGTCGGCGTGCATCGGTTGCGGCGCCTGCGTCGCGACGTGCAAAAACGGCTCGGCGATGCTCTTCGTCGCCGCTCGCGTTTCCGCCCTCGCGAAGCTCCCGCAAGGGAAAGTCGAAGGCGCTCGCCGCGCGAAAGCGATGGTCGCGAAGATGGACGAGCTCGGCTTCGGTTCCTGCACGAACACGCAAGCCTGCGAAGCCGAATGCCCGAAAGGCATCTCGATCGCGCACATCGCTCGCCTGAATCGCGAATTCCTCCTCGCGAAAATTAAAGACTAAGCGTTAAACCGCTTCGAACCGCCGTCGAGTTCTCAAGTTTCGACGGCGGATTTCGACGTTTTAACGAACGACGGCGCTTCGCATTCGACGCGTCGTTTAGGAACGCGACGCTCCGGCGCGGCCGCTCGCAAGAAGCGCGTTCGCTCGGGGCGTTTTTTTACGCGTCGTTTTAAAACACTGTAAACATTTGTCGTCCAACGTTTTAAGAAAAAACAAAGATGGATTGGTTCGTTGAAATTTTGGTCGGAAGCAGCTTCGCGCACATGATGGCGATTCTCGCTTTCGTAATCGCGGCCGGGATGTGGCTCGGACGCTTTAAGATTTGCGGCGTTTCGCTCGGCGCGACGTTCGTTCTCCTAGTCGGGATCGCGGTCAGCCACTTCGGCATGAAGTGCCAAGACAAGCTCTACGAAGAGTTTAAAGTCGAAATTCCGGTCGCCGCGCAAGCGGAAACCGCCGCGCCCGCCGAAGAAGTCGCGACGGAAACTGTCGCCAACGACGCGGAAAACGCCGAAGCCGCGACGGAAACGGTCGCCAACGACGGCGAAATCGTGGAAAACGCCGAAGCGAAAAAAGCCAAGTCGAAAACGCTCACCGTTCGTTTCGATCGCGTGAGCAAAGCGAAAGATCGCCAAGCGTACCTCGAAGCGTACCACGGCGACGCCGCGCCGAAGAGCGTGAAACACTTCTTCGACCCGGACGTTTTGTACTTCGTTCAAGAGTTCGGTTTGATTCTCTTCGTGTACGCGGTCGGTTTGGCGGCGGGCCCGAACTTCTTCTCGGCGTTCGCCAAGGGCGGCTTGAAGTTGAACTTCCTCGCGGTTTGCATCGTCTTCGGCGGCGTCGCGACGGCGGCGGTTATTCACCTCGTTACCGGCATCAACATCGGCACGGTCGTCGGGATTCTCTCCGGCGCGGTGACGAACACCCCGGGGCTCGGCGCGGCGACGACGGTTTACGGCGAACTCGGGCACGACGGCAGTCTCCTCGCGACGGCTTACGCGACGGCGTATCCGCTCGGCGTCATCGGGATCATCTTCTCGATCATCGCGGTTCGCGTCATTTTCGGCGTCAATATCGACAAAGAAAACGAAAAACTTCGCGCCGAACAAGCGGCGGCGAAGGCGGACGCGAAAACCGACGGCGCGAAAAAAGAAGCCGGTCATCATCCGCCGGTCATCGAAGTTTTCGTCGGTATCTGCTTGGGCATGATTCTCGGCAGTTTCCCGATTTACGTCCCGGGTCTCTCGGTTCCGCTCAAGCTCGGTTTGGCGGGCGGCCCGTTGGTCGTCGCGATCCTGATGGGCGCGTTCGGCGAAAAAATCCACTTCCCGACCCGCATTTCCCCGAGCGCGAACGCTCTGATGCGCGAGTTCGGCATCTGCATGTTCCTGGCGTGCGTCGGTTTGAAAGCGGGCGAAACGTTCGTCGATTCGATCATGAACGGCGGTCTGGTTTGGGTCGGCCTCGGCGTTATCATCACCGTTTTGCCGTTGATGATCGTCGGTCCGTTGGCGTATAAAGTCTTCAAAGTCGACTACTTCACGCTGATGGGCGTTATGTCCGGCTCGATGACGGACCCGCCGGCGCTGGCGTACTCGTCGAACGCGGTCGGCAACGATCGTCCGTCGATCGGTTACTCGACGGTTTATCCGTTGACGATGTTCCTGCGCATTATGACGGCGCAACTCCTGATTATCTTCTTCGCCGCCTAACGCGAAGAGCGACGGCGAGAGCCGTTCGCGCCGTTCCCTAACTCGCCGACTAACCGGAGCTTAACGCTTCAAGTCGGCGAGCGCGGAGCAAGAAACGAAAAAGCGGAAGCGACGTTTGCGGTCGTTTCCGCTTTTTTATTCGGCGCCGTTGAAACCGCTTTTCCGGCGCTTCGTCGGCGCAAGATATCACTTCGCGTCGTTCAATGTCGGCTTTTTCGTCGAGAAAGCGGAATCTAAGGCTTTGTTAAGAGCTACGTTTTTCGCTTCGAGCGGCGTTAATTGTAATTCGTTATTCCGAAACGCTCCCGTCGTCACGCGACGCTGCGGTTCCGGAAGCTGCGACAGCCAGTCGATTCCCGCTTGAATAACGGCGTTTGCCGCTTTATCGTCATTGGCGTCGTAATATTCGAGTTGCAAACGGGTTGCCGTAATCTCGTCGCGCAACGTCGACGGCGCGAATTTCGTTTCCAACTCGCGCCAACCGTCGACGGTCGTCGGATTGTTCGGGTCGGACGGTTTGCGGTTGCCGATCTTGACGAAAAGCCAAGGACTATAAGACTTACCGCCAATTTGAATATCGCTTTTACCGCTCGATTTTATAAAAACGTCGTTGCGCGGGATTTTACGGGCGCCTTGAACGATAGGAAAGAGTTCGGGCGGCGTCGCGTCGAACCATTGTTGAAGCAATTCCATTTCGCCGTCGGGACGCGGTTTAACGACGATATCGAACGCGACCGTTTCGGCTTGCCGAGTTCCGGTCTTGTCTCGATAAGCGTTCTTAAAGCCTATCTTGCACAGGACGCCTCCGGGGGTTTTGCGCAATTTTTCGCGAAGCTCTTTCCAGAACGGACAATTCCAATCGTCGAGCGGCGCAAGCTCGATAACGCGATCGGTTCTCGTTATTTTTTCGCCGGAAAGAAGATCGCGAAATTGGGGAGCAAAGTCTATCCAAGCGGAGGTTCCCGTTTCGGGGATAATTTCGCAACTTGTTGCGATTTCTTTGCTTGCAACGACGACGCCGTCTTCGGAAGAATAAACCTGCCAGTCGTTAATTGTTGTTTTCGAACAATTTTCTTCTTCGCAAAGAACATAGATTCTGTCGCCGAAATAAACTTCGTCGGCGGGATAAAACTTAAACGTCCTTCGAACCTCCGGTCGCGCGTCGTCGCAACGCGCTTCAATGGTTGCGACGCGGCTTCGCGAGTTCTCGGAAGGCGTTTCGGCAAAAGAAGTCGCGGTCGACGCCAAAAGTCCGACGACCAATAAGGGCAAATATTTTAAACGCATATTGTTTCCTTTCGTTTTAGGGAGAGATTTTGCTTAAATTTAAAGCGTTTTCCGTTGAGCCTAAATCGTTTGAATATCGGTAGAGCGCGTCGTCGCGGCGGTTCCCAATTCGGCGGCGACATACGAACGGCGCGGTCGTTCGCGTCGGCGTCGGAGCGTTCGCGTATTCAACGGCGACAAGACTCCGAACGCTTACGAACTCGCGCAATACGCCGCGGCAAGTACGAACGCCGCGCGCCAAGAGTAAAATTTCCGTTCATTGTCGACGTTCCTTTCGCAATTCGCGGATTCGCTAAATTCCGCTAATTCGAACGTTCGTAAAACTCGGCGACGCGGTTTTCGTTCCGCGCCCCTTTCGTTTTAACGACGAACGTCGTCGGTCAAAAGATTTTCAAAAATCGCCGTATTGTTCAAAATTTCGAAAAGATTTCCGTTTTACCGCCGCTTACGGCAAATCGCCGTCGTCCGCTTCGCCCGCGACCGCCGATTCGACGTTTCATTTTCGCCGTCGGTTGTTTCCCTCGCGACGGAACGGAAAAACTCCGTCGCTTCGGCGCGTTTCTTCGGTTCGCCCCGCGCTTTAAACTCCGCTTCTATAAAGGTTAAGAAATCCGCGTAATCCGCGAACGGCGAAACGCGTCGACCGTCGAACTCTTGACCGCAATAATGATGTTCGGCGTATATATTTTCGCACATTACTCGAACGCGAACGCTTTTTCGTAATTTTCCGACGCGGCGTCGAAATCGCCGGTCAATTCGCAAGCGAACGCCGGACGCGCGGCTTTCATCGGGTTGTTCAACTTCGCCGCAGTTTTCTCGTTTGCCCGAGCGATTTCCAACGCACGCGCGAAATCGCCCTCTTGCAACGCGACGCGATATTCGTTCCGCCGTTCGTCGAACTTTTCGAAAAGGTAAACGATTCTTCACACTTCATAAACGACGTATCCGCCGGCCGTCAACGCGACTAATAAAACGCCCTTCAAAACGTTCGCGACAATTTTCCGCGATTTCTCAGCTTCTTTTCTCTCGTTGAGAACGCGCGGCACAGCGTCGTCAGTTTTAATTGCCGCTCGACGTTTCCGTTTCAAAGCCGTTTAGGCCGACGTCGACTCTTTTTTTTCGCGCCTTACCGATCGCCGCGCCGAGGGAACCGCCAACCGCTCCGACCGCGCACTGGAAGAAGAACTCGGCCTCGTCGACGGCGCCGCCAGGTCGCAAATCGCACAAGATGAGAATCCAACTCGCGACGCCGATCGCCAAACCTACTACCAAGGCCAAAAGAAAGCGCCCGCTTTTTCGCCTCGCCGCCGCGCCCGCCAGCGCCGCGAGAAAAAACGTAAGAGCGTCCGGAAAAGCGTAATGAGCGCCTCCCGCGAAAAGAATAAACAAACCGTAATTCATCGTTTTGTCTCCCATTAAATAAGATTTTCAACGTTTATTATTTTAAACGTCAACGAAAGACGCTTCGATTTGGCTTTATATCGCCGCTCTAAGAAGCGCCCGCCCAAAACATAAAGTCGAGCCGTTGCAACGAATTAGCTTGCCCCCGCTGTCGTTGCAACGCGATCATTTACTAAAGCTTGCAACTAAACAAGTTAGCTTGCAAAATCGGCGTTTCATTACGACCAAGAATTAAACGCGCGAAACGGCGTTTTGCGAACCATTTAAAAATCAAACAAAAATCTTTATGAGACGCCGATTATTCGCGCGTATACGATAAATTACCGCAACGATTAAAAGAATTATAATTGCGCCGAAATAAGAAGTCAATAAGAAGTCAAAAAAAAACGCAAACTTCGAAAAATTTCAAAGTTTGCGCTTTAAATTTTTAAGACCCCGTTAGAAGTCTTAAAAAAACCCGGCGATACCTACTTTCGCGGTTTCACAACTATCATCGGCTCCAAGCGCTTAGCTTCCGTATTCGGGATGGGAACGGGCGTTTCCACTTGGATATGGTCGCCGG
>JAFYQR010000018.1 GCA_017559825.1 Thermoguttaceae bacterium
ACCTCCTATTACGTCGCGATCCTCGACGCCGAAGGGGAAGTCGTTTACGAAATCGACGACTTCGCCGTCGAAGGCGACAATACCCCGACCATCGAAGTTCCGGCGACGGTCGGCGAAGGCGAAAACGCCAAACAAACGTTGTCCTTAGGTCAAACCTACGTCTGCCGAGTTTACGCCAACAACGCCTACGGTCGTTCCGAAGTTTATGCGGAAGAAGAATTTACGGTCGGAAACGTCCCGGCCGCGCCGACCGGTCTTACCTACGAAGTCGCCGACCCGACGGGCGGATACGCGACGCTGACTTGGGACGTCGTCGAAGGCGCGACGTCTTACAGCGTCCAATATTTCTCCGGCCTCGAATGGCTCGAAGTTGAAACCACCAACCAAACGTCGACGACGTATCACTTCAGCTACGGCGAAACCTCCCAATACCGCGTTGTCGCCACGAACGCTTACGGCCAAGGCGAAGCGTCCGACTCGATTACGATTACGACCGAATCCAAGGCGACGGTCGTTACGACGACGGACGACGTCGTCGACCGGTTCGACGGCGAAATCTCGCTCCGCGAAGCGATTCAATACGCCGAAGAAGGCGCGACGATTACCTTCGCCTCCGACGTCGCGACGATTACGCTCGGCGGAACGGAACTTACCGTCGACAAAGCGATTACGATTAACGGCGGCGAAACCGGCGTCACCGTCGACGCGTACGAACAAAGCGGCGTCTTCAACGTCGTCGCCGGAACGACCGACGCTCCGGTCGCGTTCGTCGGCTTGACGATTACCGGCGGTTATACGAACTTCCAAGGCGGCGGCGTTTTCGTGGACGGCTACGCTTCGGCGACCTTTACGAACGTCAAAATTACCGGTAATACCGCGAACCAAGGCGCCGGCGTTTTCCTCCACAACGGCGCTTCGGCGTTCTTTACTAACGTCGAAATTACCGAAAACGTCGCGGACTTCAGCGGGGGCGGCGTTTCCGTGAGCGGCCCCGGCGTTTCCGCGACCTTTACGAACGTCGAAATTACCGGCAACACCGCGAACCAAGGCGGCGGCGTTTTCGTCGTCAACGGCGCTTCGGCGACCTTTACGAACGTTGAAATTACCGGCAACGTCGCGAACCAAGGCGGCGCTTTGGCCGTTGTCAACGGCGCTTCGGCGACCTTTACGAACGCGACGATCGCCGAAGCCGCCGTTCAGACGATTGGCTCGACGGCGATTCAGTTGCAGGTCTCGACGACGACGTTCAACAACTCGATTATCGCCGGCGAAATCGCTTCCTTCGGCGCGACGGCGAACGCTTACAACACGCTGTCGACCTTTGACGCTTGGACGAACGCGAACGAAGAAGGCGTCGTCAATTACGTTCTGAACGAAGGCGACGTTCTCTTCAACGACGCGGAAAACGGCGATTACGCTCTCGCCGACGGTTCCGTCGCCATCGACAAGGGTAACGACGCTTACGTTCCCGAAACGATTACGACCGACTTGGCCGGGAACCCGCGCTTCAACGGAACTGTCGACCTCGGCGCCTACGAAAGCCAAATTTCGGCCGCGCCGACCGGCTTGACCTGCGTCGGCGTCCCCGCGGACTTGACCGCGACGCTGACTTGGAACGCCGAGAACCTCGCGACGTCTTACGTCGTCGAACAACTCGTCGACGGCGAATGGACGCAAGTCGCCGAAGTCGAAGAAACGACTTGGACGACCGGAACGCTCGCCTACGGCGCGACCTACTCGTACCGCGTCGCCGCCAAGAACGAACACGGCCTCGGCGAAGCGTCCGACTCGGTTTCGATTACGACCGAAACCGTTTCGACGGTCGTTACGAGCGCGAAAGACGCCGTCGACGCGTTCGACGGCGAAATCACGCTCCGCGAAGCGATTCAATACGCCGAAGCGGGCGCGACGATTACCTTCGCCGAAAGCCTCAAGGGCGAAACGATCACCCTCGCCGGAACCGAACTGAAGATCGGCAAAGCGTTGACGATCAACGGTTTCGTCGACGAAACCGGCGCGCCGCAAATCACGATCGACGCCGACGGCAAGAGCCGCGTCTTCAACGTTGAGAGAGCCGGAACCGCCCAAACCCCGGTCGCGTTCTACGGCTTGACGATTACCGGCGGCTCCGCGAACGACGGCGGCGGCGTCAAGGTCTTCGACGGCGCGGCGAACTTTACGAACGTCAAACTTACCGGGAACGCCGCGCAAGGCGGCGCCGCCGTCGCCGTCGCGCTTAGCTCCGCGACCTTTACGAACGTCGAAATCACCGGAAATACCGCGAACCAAGGCGGCGTTTCCGTTAGCACGAACGCCGTCGCGACGTTCCGCAACGCGACGATCGCCGACAACGGAACGTTCGAGGTCTTCGTCCGCAATGTTTCGACGACGACGTTCTATAACTCGATCGTCGACGGCGCCGTCGTCGACGCCGACGGCACGTCGACGACGAACGCGTACAACACGCTTTCGACCTTTGACGCTTGGACGAACGCGAGCGAAGAAGGCGTCGTCAATTACGTCCTGAACGAAGGCGGCGTTCTCTTCGCGGAAGGCTCCTACGCTCTCGCCGACGGTTCCGTCGCGATCGACAAGGGTAACGACGCTTACCTCGACGAAACGATTACGACCGACTTGGCCGGCAACCCGCGCTTCAACGGAACGGTCGACCTCGGCGCTTACGAAAACGAAGCGCCGAACGCTCCGACCAACTTGGTCGCGACGCTCAACAAGTCGCCGCAACCGACCGTTACGCTGACTTGGACGGACGCTTCCGATAACGCGACGGGCTTCCAAATCTACGGCCAAGCCGAAGGCGACGCCGAGGAAAGCCTGCTCGTTGATCTCCCGGTCGACGCGACTCAATGGACGACCGACGTTCTCGCCCTCGGCGCGACCTATCGTTTCCGCGTCGTCGCAATCGGCGCCAAAGGAACCGCGACCACCGAAACTCTCGAAGTCGCCGTCGGCGACGTCCCCGCGCAACCGACCGATTTGACGATGTCGAATTATAATCCGCTCATGGGGACGGCGACGCTAACCTGGAACGACGTCGAGAACGAAACCGGATACCTCGTCCAAAGCTCCGTCGACGGCGGCAAAACTTGGAAACAGCTTCCGTCGCTCGACGCTAACGCTACTTCGCGTCGTTGCGCAGGGTTGACCGATGGTAGAAGCTACATTTATCGCATCGCCGCCGTCAACGAGTACGGGCAATCCGAATGGGCCGAAACGACGCAATTTGACCTTACGAAACCCGTGCTTCCGACGCCGACTAATTTGACGATGTCGAATTACAATCCGCTCGCCGGCACGGCGACGTTGACTTGGAACGACGTCGAAGGCGAAACCGGATACCTCGTCCAAGGTTCCTTCGACGGCGGAAATACGTGGCGTAATCTCAAAACGCTTCCCGCAGACGCGACCTCGCGCGCCTGCTTCTCGTTGACCGTGCCCGGCGCCTACGCCTATCGAATCGCCGCGATCAATGAAACCGGAGTATCCGAATGGGCCGAAATTACGTTTGTCGCCGAAAAGCTTCCGACGCCGACGAATCTGACGACGTCGAATTATGATCCGCTCACCGGCACGGCGACGCTGACGTGGGACGACGTTGAAGGCGAAACAGGGTACCTCGTCCAAAGCTCCGTTGACGGCGGCAAAACTTGGAAACAGCTTCCATCGCTCAAAGCCGACGCTACTTCGCGTTTGTGCTCGGGGTTAATCGATGGTAGAAGCTACATTTATCGCATCGCCGCGATCAACGAAACCGGAATATCCGAATGGGCCGAAACGGCGCAATTTGACCTTACGACCCCCGCGCTTCCGACGCCGACCGGTTTAGTTATCTCGAACTACGATCCGCTCACCGGCACGGCGACGTTGACTTGGAACGACGTCGAAGGCGAAACCGGATACCTCGTCCAAGGTTCCTTCGACGGTGGAAATACGTGGCGTAATCTCAAAACGCTTCCCACCGACGCGACCTCGCGCGCCTGTTTGGGCTTGACCCTGCCCGGCGCCTACGCCTATCGCATCGCCGCGATCAATGAAAACGGAGTGTCCGAATGGGCTGAAATTCCGTTTGTCGCCGAAACCTTGCCGACGCCGCCGAGCAATTTGGTCATGTCGGACTACGACGCGGTTAATCGCACGGCAACGTTGACTTGGAACCAAGTCGAAGGCGCGACCGGGTATCTCGTGCAAAGCTCCGTCGACGGCGGCGCGACTTGGCGCAACCTCCCGTCCCTTGCAGCCGACGCGAGCTCGCGACAATGCGCCTCCTTGACGCCCGGCAACTCGTTCATTTATCGCATCGCCGCGATTAATGAAACCGGAATGTCCGAATGGGCCGAGATTCTCTTCAACGCGCCGGCGGCCGAGCCCGTTTCCGCGGCGTTGTTGACTAGCGAAGCGTTCGCCGACGCGTTCGACGAGTTCGACTTCTTCGTCGACGAGGACGAACTCGACGCGTTGGCCAAGCGTCTCGTTTGACGTTAATTCTCGAATCGGCGACGCTTAACGCGTCGTCGGTTTGAACGTTCGCTGCCGACGACGCGACGTTTTTCGGAATCGTTCGAAAAGCGTCGCGTCCGTCGGAACGTTTTTCGCCGTCCGGTTCCCTCGCGCGTTCGAGGCAAACGGACGATTTTTTCTCGCGCCGACGCCGCGTTTATTTTCTTTTACCATTTGTTCTCAACGCTTTATTTAAATAGTCCTCGTCAAAAATTCTAAAATTTCGCGTCCTTCCCCAACAAAGCGCGAGAGTTCGCCGCGTCGCCCAATTCTCTAACGCTCACTCGCTAAGTTCGTTATTCTCGCAAGTTATTCTCGCCGCCTACAATAATGACGCTTATCGTAATCTAAAACGATTCGAAGAACGTTCTCTCGGTAAAAAAGTCGCAAAAATTCGGCTTTTAAAGCGCGACTTACCGCCGTTAAGCCGCGATTAATCTCGCCGAGGCAAGCATTCCCGGCAACGTCGCGCATTTACCGCCCTTTAAAATTCCGCAAACAACCGTCGTCGAGCGGCAACCGCGCGACGCTTTTTTTCTGCGCGCGTAATTTCTTGACGAAAAAACAAACGATTCTTTGCGAGTCTTGCGCCCTATCGTTGGCCCGCAAATTGAGTCCGCCGCGACGTAAAGAGCTCGAACGACGTTTGTCGAACGCCCCCGACGCAATATTTTCATTGGCCGCCTTGCAATTTCTCGTCGACAAACGGCGCCCTAAGCTCGTCGCGAGCCCGCTCGCGCAAACGTCTGATTTTGGACGGCGAATCGTCAAATCTCACGCAAAACCTTGCGCCTTGCCGTCGTCGAGCGGAAAACCGCGTTCAACTCGCCTCAAAATCGCCCAAACGAGGGTCTTCGAGAGAATCTTCAAAAAATTTCGCGCGAAACCTTGCGATTCGCGCTCTCAAGAGTTAAAATAAAGAAAACGGCGGCGCGGTTTCGATCGTCGTTCGGAAACGTTCGTTTCGCGTTCATTGCGACGAATCGAACGCGTTCGGCGCTTTACTAACGCCGCTTTTCCCTTACCACGTCTAACTTTAGGAGAAAACATGAAGCCGTCGTTCCTCAAACTCGCCCTCGTCGCCGTATTCTGCTGCGCGTCGACGACCGCTTTCGCGCAAGCAACCGATCCGGTCGCTCCGGAAACCGTCGATCCGGAAGCGCGCCCGAATTTGACCTCCTCCGCCGACTCCGCGTCGAACGCCCCGACGCTCGCCGACATGCCGCGCTTTAAGCCGAACGCCGTTTCGCTCTACCTCAGTCCGTCGAACCAAATTCGCAACATCGGGTTCGGCGACTACCGCAGCGAAAAAGAGCGGATGAACGAAATCGCCGACGTGATGGAACCGATTCTTAAAGCGCACGGCGTCGTCGTTTACCGCAACGACCCGAACAACGGGCTCCGCGATTACGTCGCCGAGGCGAACAAACTCGACGTCGACCTCTACTTCGCCGTCCACTCGAACGCCGCCAACAAGCGCGCTCGCGGAACCGAAGCGTTTTGCTTCCGTTTCGGCGGCGAGGGCGAACGCTTCGCCAAGCGGGTCGTCGACGAAATTTTGACGATTTATAACGGCCCGAACCGCGGCGTCAAAGAGTCGCACAGCCATTTCGGCCCCGGCAAACCGCTTTACGAAACCGCGAACCCGAACGCGCCCGCCGTCTTGGTTGAAATCGCGTTCCACGACGAAGAACGCGACGCGAAGTGGATTTTGGCGAACATCGAGCCGATCGGGCAAGCGCTGGCGCGCGCCGTTTTGAAACACTTGGCCGCCGAGCATTCGGACGCGGTCGCTCGCTAAACGACGCGATTGCGACGCTTAACGCCAACCCAGCGCGACCGTTTCTTCATTGAAAAGTCCCGATGTTCCCGTTGGAGCGCGGCGATCGAGCGTTGGCGCGCGACGTTTCGGAACGCTCGGGCGTCGAGCGTCCGGGCGCGGTCGCTCGCTAAACGACGCGATTCCGACGCTTAACGTCAATTCGTCGTCGCCCGTCTTCGACGCGGCGGCTTCGCGGCGGTTCGACTCGTTTTCGGATCGCCGCGTCTTCCCTCGTTTTACATTTAACGCCAACAATCAACCGACCACATAAACCAAACGATGAAAAAGGCTTACTTAACGGCGGGCGTCCCGTCGCACAGCGCGACGCTCTATTGGAAAATGCGTTTTTTGGCTCACGACCCGGCCGCGGTTCTCGAATTTGAAGAGCCGACGACCTTTCCGGAAGCCAAACCGTCGACGAACGCCGAGCGCGCGCCGTCGAACAAAACTCGGCTCCTGATTCTGCGCGACATCGAAAACGACCGAGCGATCCGCTCCGCCGAGGCCGACTTCGTCGCCTGTCCCGCCGACTTCGCCCCCGAAACCGGGCTCTCCGGCGACCGCGAACTCGCGACCGCGCAAAGCGTCGCGGAAGCGTTCCGCCGTCAGGGCGTCGAACTTGTCGTTTCCGACCGCACCCTCCCGCTCGTTTACGTCGACGCGCTCTCGAAAGTCGGGATTTCTTGCGAATGCGACGTCGACCGCGGCGTTATCGAACGTCGCTCGAAAGACTCGCGCGAAATCGCGGCGATTCGCGTCGCGCAACGGGCGACCGAAGAAGCGATGCGCGCCGCTTGCCGCCGCATCGCGAACGCGATTCCGGACGCCGACGGCGTCCTTTGGGCGAACGGCGAAATGCTAACTTCCGAAAATATGCGGGCTTTCATCGACCGCACGCTCCTCGACGCCGGTTATTCGAACGTTCCGGCCATCGTCGCGGGCCGTAAAGACGGCGACGACTGCCACAACTACGGAACCGGCCCCTTGCGCACCGGCGAACCGATCATTATCGATATTTTCCCGACGAACAAGTCGACGCTCTACAACGGAGACTGCACGCGCACGGTCATAAACGGCCCGGTCAAGCCGATTTACGCGAAGATGCTCGAAGCGGTGCGCGCGGCGAAAGCGGCGGCGACGGCGACGATCAAAGCGGGCGTTTCCGCAGAAACGGTTCACCGCGCGGCGATCGCGGCGCTCGAAAAATACGGCTTCGGTTACGCCGCGCCGGGCACGCCGGAAGCGGAAACGGAAATCCGCATGACGCACGGAACCGGGCACGGACTCGGCCTTTCGCTCCACGAACCGCCGCTTCTCGACTTCAAAGGCCCGACGCTCGTCGTCGGCGACGTCGTTTCGGTCGAGCCGGGCCTTTACGGCGCGGGCGTCGGCGGTTTGCGCGTCGAAGACATCGTCGTCGTTACGGAAGACGGCTGCATTAATCTCGGCTCGCCCCTTCCGGAAACGCTTTCTTGGAACGACTAAGCGCGTTTTCTCGTTTAACGACGTCGTCAAAAGAGCGCAAACTTGCGGCGTCGTTTAACACTCCTTAACGCAAAAAAAAGACGTTCGAAAAGCGTCCGCGCCTCCTTGCGCTCCGCTTCTCGAACGTCTTATTTTTCAACGACTTTAAAACCGCCGTCAACTCGCCTGCGCCGATTCGACGAAATCGCTCGCTCCGACGCCGACGAGATCGAACGGCTTCGCGTTTTCTCGATAAGAGATTTCGAGGTCGCCGAACGCCGTCTCCTGCTCGACGAACGCGTATCCGTGTCGCGTCAGTTCGAGAATCGCCAAAAAAATTCCGATCAGCGTCGACTTGCGGTCGGCCTTGTCGAAAAGCGCGGTAAAGCGGACTTTTCTCTCGCGTTTTAAGCGATTGTAAACCCTTTGCAACCAGACGCTTATCGGAACGTCTTCGCGTTTCATCGAGTGTCGGAAGACCGGCGTTTTTTCGCGCAAAATCCGTCCGAACGCGCCGACCAAGTCCCATAGTTCGACGTCTTGAATCGGTTCTTCGGCGAAATTCCGCGTCGCTCGCGGCAAGTCGTTCGCCAACCGCGGGTAACGCCGCGCCCAAAGTCGACCGCGCTCTTCCAAAACGCCGGCGTTTTCGCAAAATTTCTTATACGCTAAAAGCTGTACGACCAAGTCTTTACGCGGGTCTTCGATCGTTTCGACCGTCTCCTCGTCGTCGGTCGGAAGCGCGTGAAACGACTTGATTTCGATCAGCGAGCTGGCCAACGATAAAAACTCGCCGACCGCGTCGAGTTCGAGCGCTTCCAACGCTTCGACGAAGACGAGAAACTGTTCCGTTACTTCGGCGATCGGAATGTCGAGAATATCCAACTCGCGTTTTCGCACCAGATAGAGCAACAGATCGAGCGGACCGCAAAACGCGTCGAGTTTGACGGAAAACATCGGAGCGCCTCCTTTCGTTCGGTCGAAGGCGCGTTTTCCCGTTCAACGCCTCCGCTTGCGCGATTTTTTCTCCGAAAATTACCGACGACGCCCGACGCAAGCGCCGACTTCCAAGCGCAACTCGTCTTCCAACTCGAAAAGCGGTTCGAACGCGTCTTGCGCAAGTCGCGAATCGACGGCGCTTACCGTTTTCGCCGAACGTTCCGTTCGTCCGGCTTGGCGACGGCGCGGCGCGTTTTCCGACGCGCCGAAGGCGGTCGAAAAAGAATCCAAGACGCGGCCCAACGTCGCGGCGGCTTCGGTCGCTTGCGCGGTCAACGTTTCGAGCGTCGCCCGACGCGCTTCGAGTTCCGCGTTGGCGCGAGCGTAAAAGTCGGCGAGTTCCCGACGGCGGCGCTCCAACTCGGCGACCGCTCGTTCGGAGCGTTCCCGTTCTTCGCGAACCTTTTTTTCAATCGCGCTAATCTCCGACGTTTCTTCCGCTTGCGTCGATTCGCCAAGTTGCGAAAGCTCCGTCGACAAGCGTCGAGCGCCGCCGCTCGAACCGTTGAAGTAATGGAAAAGCGCCCCGAGCGCGATCGCGCCGCCGACCGAAGTCGCGGCGAGCGGAAGGAGTAAAAGAACCGACATAAAGGAAAAGGACGACGAAACGCTAAAATAGGCAAAACGGGAAAGCCGGAAAAACCGAACGACGCCGCCGTCCGCGCGATTTTTGGAAACCGCCCGAACGACCGCGCCGATAATAACGATTTTTCCGGCCTGTTTCAAGGGCGATTTTGCGCGATTCGAACTGCTTCTCCTTCGCTTAACTCTCTATTCCACCTAAACTAACTTACTAACTTTTTCGGCAATTCGGTAAAACGCCTCGCGCTTCTCGTCGCGCTCCGCTTTGCGACGTTTTTGTTCTTCCTCGATTATATTGCAAATTTTGAGCGGCGTAAAAAAACGATTTTCAAAGTTTCGTTAAAAAAACTCCCGACGCGCGCCGTCGGAAGCGTTGCGGAACCAAGCGAAATCGGCGTTCAAACGCGGGGCCCGTCGACCGTCGGTTTCGCGTCAGCTTGTCGCGGCGACCGTCGCGACCGTTATAAAAGTCTAAACCAAGACAAAAATCAATTTTTGAACGGCGGAGCGTCCCAATAATTCGCGCGGCAGAATAGAAAAGCGCAAGAAACAATCGCGGAAGCGCCGTTCCGCGCGACGACGGCTCTTCGGCATAAAAGTTGTTTTTTCAACATTTACAGCGAAGAGCCGTCTTATTCAACGAGCGAGAAAACTAACGTCGCAAACCGCGGCGGCGTTTACTTCCCGACGTTGTAAAACTCGACCTCCCAGAGGCGCGCCAAGTTCCCCGGCGTTTCGTCGATTTGCAGACGGAACTTCTTGCCGGAAACAGGTTTAAACTTCAAGGCGACGACCGCCGAATCGTTGTTTTCGACCGCGGAGCCCAAAACGTCGACGAACGCGCCGTTTTGTTCGACTTGCAAGCGGAACTTCGTCAACGGCGTTTTGGCCGTCGCTTGCCCGCTCGCGACGCGAACGGCGTCGACGGTCGTTTCCTCGGCGAACTCGAAATCGACCCAATGCGTCTCGGCTTCGTCGCTGACCCAACGGCCTTCGTTTTTATAAACGTCGAGTTTGCCGTCGTTAATCGCCGACGCCGGATAGTTCGGGCCGCCTTTGTACAGGCTCGAAACGGCGACTTTCGCGTCGAGCGCCAAGTTTTTCGCGTCCTTCGGCAACCATTTCGGACGCGCAAACTGCGTCGCTTTCGCGGTCGGCGGCGCGACGCCTTCGGTCATCAGCGCTTTCAACTCGTCGAGGCGCGAAGCGTAAACGTCGCGCGGCAAGCAGTTATGTTTCTTACAAATCGACGCCGCCATCCCGACGACTTCGCCCATCATTCCGCCGGTGCGCATCACGCGAATCGTCCCGAGCGCGACGTGCGTCACGCTGACGTTGCGCCCCGCCATGAAGAGGTTGTCGACGTTGCGCGAGTAAAGGCAGCGGTACGGAATCGCGTACGGCTTGATATGCGTTTGCACGCAGTAAGCGCGGAACTCCTCGCCCGGGAAGTGTTTAGCGTTCTCCGGTTCCGGATAGTGCAGGTCGATCGACCAAGTCGTCGTCACCGACGCGTCGTCGAACGGAACCGCGTTCACGACGTCTTGTTCCTTCAACACGACGTCGCCCAAAAGCCGCCGCGACTCCCGCTTCCCGGCGACGTAAGCGACCCAGCCGAGCTTACGATTTTTCACCTTGGCGGCCCAATCGCCGGTCGTTTTGTTTTTCATATACGACCAATGCCCGTACGCCGCGCGGAGGCCGTTGTCGCGAATGCGCTCAATGTCCTCGATTTGGTCGAGATTCATACCGCCTTCCCAGTCCCAGTCGCCGTGCGTCGACGGGCGGATAGTTTTGTCGCTAAACCGAATCGCCCAAGGAAGTTCCGGAAAGCTCGCGTCGCCGTCCGTCTCGACGGTGTTCCACTGAACGGACGAGCCCATCGTCATCGAGTCGGCTTTTTCCGGCGCGGTCGGTTCGCCGTATTCGGACTTCGCTTCGCGGCCCATGCGGAAATCAGCGCCCGCGAGGAAACCGACCGTCGCGTCGCCGGTGCAGTCGGCGAACGTCTTGCCGACGAAGCGCAAGCGTTCCCCGGTCGCGACGTTTTCGCCGCAAACCGCGTTAATTCGGACGCTTCCGTTATCTTGCTTCGCCGCTTCGACGCCGTTGACGCGGACGTTCAAGAAAAGGTCGATATTTTTTTCCGCCGAAACGAGTTCGAAACGCGTTCGGTCTTTATAGTGCGACGCTTCTCGACCGTTCCCGCCGGCGTGCGGGCCGAGAAGATACGTCAGGTTCCCTAAGTTCGGATACGGCGGGAGGTTCACGTCGCCGTTGAGGTGAACGCGGATTTCGGCGCTCCCGTTCCCGCCGAGAACCGGACGGTCTTGGACGAGCGCGACCGACGCCCCGAGTCGAGCCGCCGAAATGGCCGCGCACGTTCCGGCGATTCCGCCCCCGACGACGACCAGGTCGTAAACCTTGCCGTTTTCGACGGTTCGATACTCCGCCGAGAGCCCGCGCGATTCCAACCGCATCGGCTTCATCGCGTCGATTTCTTTCGGCGGAACGAACCCGTCGGCGGTGAAAACGAGCGCGTCGACCCGACCGTCGAAGCCGGTCAAGTCGCAAAGGGCGATTTCAACGTCGAGCTTATCCGCCGAGATTTCAACGCTTGCGCCCTCTTGCCAATTCCACTCCGCGCCGTTCGTTCCGAAAACCGTTTCGAGCTTTTTCCCGTCGACGGCGACTTGGAACGTCCCGGGCGTTTCCTCCGGACGCCAAGGCGCGACCCAGTTGCGAGTCCGCGCGTAAACTTTGTATTTTCCGGCTTTCGAGAAGCGAACCGTCGTTTTCGCGTCGGCGACCGGAACGCCGAACCCGTGCGCGAGCAAATACGGCGACCCCATTACGTCCATCGCCTGCGTGTCGAGAACCCAACCGCCGCGCTCGGCGAAACTCTCCGCCTCGACCCAAAGCGTTTGTTCGCGGTCTTTTAAGCGTTGCGCCGACGCGTCGGACGGCGTAAATATCGCAAACGCCGCGACGGCGACGAGAAATCGCGTCGAAAATTGCGAAAAACATCGAATCGACATCCGTTCGAACTCCTTGTCGTTAAAGAAAATAAAACCGCCGCGACAATTCAATATTTTCGCGACGGTCGAATAAAATGAAAGCGTTGCTTTTCGACAATCGCCCCGACGCGGTAAAGCTCGACTTCCCAAAGACGCGCCAAGTCGTCCGGCGTTCGGTCGATTTGGAGACGGAACCGCTTGCCGGAAACCGCGTTAAAACGCAAGTTGACGATCGCCAAGTCGTTATTGCGAACCGCCGCGCCTTCGACGTCGACGAACGCGCCGTCGCGTTCGACTTGCAGGCGGAAATCGGTCGGCGGCGTTTTGACCGGCGCTTGCCCGCCGACGACGCGAAGAGCGTCGAGCGTCGTTTCTTGCGCGAACTCAAAATCGACCGAATGCGACGCGGCTTTGTCGCTCACCCAACGTCCGGCGTTGTCGTAAACGTCGAATTTACCGTCGTTAATCGCGGTCGCCGAATATTTCGCCGCGCCCTTGTAATCGCTCGAAACGGCGATTTTCGCGCCGAGCGCCAAGTTTTTCGCGTCCTCCGGAAGCCACGTCGGACGCTCGAACTGCGCCGCGACGCGAACCGCTTTGCGCGCTTTTTCGGTCGGCGGCGCGACGCCCTTTCGCATCGCCGCTTTCAGTTCGTCGAGGTAAACAGCGTAAACGTCGCGCGGCAAACAGTTATGTTCCTTGCAGATCGACGCGGCCATTCCGACGACTTCGCCCATCATCCCGCCGGTTCGCATCACCCGCACCGTCCCGAGCGCGACGTGCGTAACGCTAATGTTGCGCCCCGCCATCAAAAGATTTTCGACGTTGCGCGAGTAAAGGCAACGGTACGGAATCGCGTAAGGTTCGATCCGCGTCGTTTTGCAAATCGAACGGAACTCTTCGCCCGGGAACGCTTTAACGTTGTCCGGCGCCGGGTAATGCAGGTCGATCGGCCAAGTCGTCGTAACGGACGCGTCTTCGAACGGCGTCTCGTCGACGATATCTTGCTCTCGCAATACGACGTCGCCCAAGAGCCGCCGCGACTCCCGCTTCCCGGCGACAAACGCAACCCAGCCGAGCTTGCGGTTCTTGACTTTTTCCGCCCAAGCGCCGGTCGTTTTGTTCTTCATATACGACCAGTGCCCGTACGCCGCGCGGAGCCCAATGTCGCGGATTCGCTCGATATCGTCGATTTGGTCGAGATTCATCCCGGCTTCCCAGTCCCAGTCGCCGTGAACCGACGGACGAATCGTTTTTTCGCTAAACCGAATCGCCCAAGGGACTTCCGGAAATCTCGTTTCGGCGTCCGTCTCGACGGTGTTCCACTGAACGGACGAACCCATCGTCATCGCGTCTGCCTCTTCCGGCGCCGACGGTTCGTCGTATTCGGACTTCGCCTCGCGCCCCATTCGGAAATCGGCGCCCGCGAGGAAACCGACCGTCGCGTCGCCGGTGCAGTCGGCGAACGTCTTGCCGACGAAGCGCAAGCGTTCCCCGGTCGCGACGTTTTCGCCGCAAACCGCGTTAATTCGGACGCTTCCGTCGTTGTTTTTCGCCGACTCGACGACGTTGACGCGGACGTTCAAGTAAAGGTCGAGCGTCTTTTCGAGCGCGACCAACTCGGCGCGGGTTCGGTCGCGGTAATGCTCCGCCTCCCGCGCGTTCCCGCCGTGGTGCGGGCCGAGGAGAAACGTTAGGTTCCCTAAGTTCGGATACGGCGGCAAGTTAAGGAAGTGGTTCAGCCCGACGCGCACCTCCGAGCTTCCGTTCCCGCCGAGAACCGGACGGTCTTGAATCAGCGCGACCGAAAGGCCGAGCCGCGCCGCCGAAAGAGCCGCCGCCGTTCCGGCGATTCCGCCCCCGACGACGACCAAGTCGTAAACCTTGCCGTCGCCGACGGTTCGATACTCCGCCGAAAGCCCCCGCGACTCCAACCGCAACGGTTTCATCGCGTCGATTTCCTCCGGCGGAACGAACCCGTCGGCGGTGAAGACGAGCGCGTCGACCCGACCGTCGAAGCCGGTCAAGTCGCAAAGGGCGATTTCAACGTCGAGCTTATCCGCCGAGATTTCAACGTTTGCGCCCTCTTGCCAACTCCAAGCGGCGCCGTTCGTTCCGAAAACCGTTTCGAGCTTTTTCCCGTCGACGGCGACTTGGAACGTCCCGGGCGTTTCCTCCGGGCGCCAAGGCGCGACCCAGTTGCGAGTCCGCGCGTAAACCTTATATTTTCCGGCTTTCGGGAAACGAACCGTCGTTTTCGCGTCGGCGACCGGAACGCCGAGCCCGTGCGCGAGCAAATACGGCGACCCCATAACGTCCATCGCCTGCGAATCGAGCGCCCAACCGCCGCGGTCGGCGAAACTCTCCGCCTCGACCCAAAGCGTTTGCTCTCGGCTTTCGAGCCGCTGCGCCGCCGCGTCGTTTGTCGTCGTTAAGATCAAAATCGCGCCCAACGCCGCCGCGAGGAACGCTCCGCACCGCCGAACCGACATCGCCCGAACTCCTTATCGTTAAAGAAAATAAAAAAACGGCGCGTCCCGGCGAAACGGTTGCGCGTCGTTCTCAATAAACGTTAAAATAAAACCGAGTCCGCGACGCCGTGTCATTCGCTCGTTCGAGCGTTCAGCGCGTCGAGCGCCGCCTTCGCCTCCGCGTCGTCCGCGAGCCGCCAAATAACGTCGAAACATCGCGACGCCAACGCGAAATCCCCGGCGTTTTGGGCCCGAATCGCCAAATCGCGCGCCGCTTCGACCGTCTCGACGCTCGGTCGCGTCGGGATTCCCTCGGCGTCGAAGATTTTGCGCAACTTCTCAAACGGCGGCGCTTTAGCGGGTCGACGCGTTTTCGACTCGACCAACTTCAACTCGCGCCGCGCGTCTTGCGACTCTTCGAACGTCAAGCTGAAATGGAACGCCGCCGTCGCGACGTCGTATCGCTGAACGTCGAGGTAAAACGAACCGAGATTGCGGTAACAGCGCGCCAAATCGCGACGACGATAAGAAAATCGAAGCGCTTGCGTCGTCGCGTTTAGATAACCGACGAAATCGCGCTCTCGACGAGCGACGTCGGCGATTTTGCAGAGCGTTTCCGCGTCGACCGGATTGAACGCCAGGGCTTTGTTCAACGCCGCTTTCGCCTCGCGAGGACGCCGCGCTTCCAGCTGAACGGCTCCGATCGTAAAATAGAAAAGCGGGTAGTCGATCGGCGCGCGCCGCCACGTCTTTTCGGACGGGTAAACGCGGTCGCAAATCGCCTCCTCCAACGGGTTGGCGAAATAAAAATAACGCGTTTCTTCGTCTTCGTCGAAGAGCCCGGCGACCCGACTTTCAAGCGTCGCCAACATTTCGAGCGCGTCGTCCAACCGCCGCCCGGCCGCCGCTTGACGCGCTTCTTCGAGAAGCGCGTCGAACCGCTCCGACAGAGCTTGGAAATTGCGCCGCCACGAGCGCGCCGTTCGCTTCGAGGCCGTCGTCAAGCGCAGACGCCCGACCGCTCGCCGCGACGCGATTTCTCCGGTTTCGGCGGCGCGAAGCGCCTCGGCGTCCAAAAACGCTCGATCCTGCGCGACGTTTCCGGTCAGCTCGTCGGCGAGCTCGTCCATTTTCGTTCGTTTGTTCGTCGTCATTTTTCCGCGCCGTTCCTTCGGTTGCGTTCGAAACCGCCTCGTCGGCGAGCGCGGCGCCCGCCGTCTTCTTCAATTATGACGCGTCGACGAACGAAAGTCAATCGCCGCGCCGCCGCCAAGCTCGAAAAAATCGGAAAATTTTCGCCGACGAACCGTGCGCCGCGTCAAGCGTCGGGCGTTTGAGGCGCCTCGACGCCGACGAACGCCAAATACTCGCGCTCTTTCGCTCGCATCGTCGGCGCGTCTTCCGGCGAGTGGTCGTCGTATCCGACGAGGTGCAGCGTCCCGTGAATCGCGTACAAGAGCAACTCTTCGGCGGCGTCCCAACCGAACTCCGGCGCACGTTCGGCCGCGACGTCGGGACAAATCAGCACGTTGCCTTCAAGAAGACCGTTCTCCAAGTCGTCTTCGAGCGCGAACGCCAGCACGTCGGTCGGGTAGTCGTGCCCGAGGAACTGAACGTTCGTTTCGCGCATCGGCTCGGCGTCGAGAACGACGAACTCCATCCTCCCGCGCTCGACTCCGGCGTCGGCCAAGATTTTCGCGACGGCGCGCTCCATTCGATCGAAATCGATCGGCGTTTCGACTTCGCGCTCGTCGAGAAACTCAAACGCGATTCCGTCGACATCCGGCGTCTCCGCGTCGTCTTCCTCCAACTCTTCGTATTCATCGATTCCCGGTTCTTCGTTCGCAAAAAATTCCGCGTCGCTCATCGTTTTTCCTTTTCTTTTAACCTTGCGCGTCGGGCGTCCGTTTACTTTCGTTTTTTCCGCGCGCTCTTCGGATACCCTCGCCCCGACGGAGCGTTCTTGGCGCCCGTCGATTTGCCGTCCGGACGAGCGGAGTTTTTCGCGCTCGGTTTGCCGACTTTTTTTCCGGTCCTTTTCGCGCCGAAAACGCCGTTTCGCTTCGTTTTCGCCGATTCGGCGTCGGGCGCGGCTTCGACCTTTTTCGCCGTCGTCGCGATCGCCGGTTGACGCACGAACTCGTAAGCGTCGGTCGGCGCGACCTCGGAAGAGAGCGGTCTAAAATTGTCGCGCGGCTCCTCCTTCGACGCTCTCGCTTCGTCCGCCGCTTTCGCCGGATACTTGACGCGGTTGTGCCGACTCGCCAAAATCGAGGTAACCATGCTCGTTTCGACGCGCCGAATTTCGCCGAGCGTCAGCCCCGAATCGTTCAGCTGCCCGTCTTCGAGCCGAGCCGCGACAAGCTGCCGCACCAAATTTTCAATCCGCCCGGGCGCCACGTCTCCAAGCGAGCGGCTCGCGCTCTCGGCGGCGTCGGCCAGCATCAAAATCGCGGCTTCCTTCGACTGCGGAATCGGCCCCGGATAGCGGAACGGCGCCTCGTCGAGCTGTTGCCCGGCGGGCAGCTCGTCTTTGGCCGCTTCGTTCGCCTTTTGATAAAAGAATCCGGCGAGCATCGCGCCGTGGTGCTGCTCGATCAAATCGACGATGGGACGCGGCAACCGGTACCGCTTCGCCAAGTCGACGCCGTCCTTAACGTGCGCCACGATGACGAGCGCGCTCATGCGCGGTTCGAGCTCGTCGTGCACGTTGTATCCGCCGCGCTGGTTTTCGGTGAACCGCTCCGGCTGAAGCATTTTGCCGACGTCGTGGAAGTACGCGCCGACTCGAACGAGCGACGCGCGGGCGCCGATCGCCTCCGCCGCCGCCTCCGCGATGGCCGCCGTTTGAATCGAGTGATTGTAAGTCGCGGGAGCCCGCCGATTAAGCTCCAAAAGAAGCGGGTGCGACGGATTGCCGTACTCAAGAAGTCGCATCGGCGTCAACACGCCGAACACGCGCTCGACGATCGGAAGAAGCCCCGACGTCAAAAATCCGGCGAGGAGCCCCCAAAGTCCGCAAAACGCGGCTTCGCCCAAAATATAAGCGCGGTCGTTCGTCGTTCCGGCGGCCTCGGCCAGCCACGACAACGCGAACGCTCCGGCGCCCGCCGAGAACGCGACGCCGATCAGCTGCG
>JAFYQR010000134.1 GCA_017559825.1 Thermoguttaceae bacterium
CGACGCCGGAGGACGGCGCCGTCGTCGGCGAGTTGCTCCGCTCGGTCGGCTCCGCGTTCGAACTTGCCGAAAGCCAACTCGACGCCGTTACCGGGCTGTCCGGTTCCGGCCCGGCGTTCGTTTACCTCGCGTTGGAGGCGCTCGCCGACGGCGGCGTGAAAGCGGGCCTTCCCCGTTCGATCGCGCTTGAACTCGCCGCGCAAACGCTCAAAGGAAGCGCCGAAACGTACCTGCAAACCCGCAAGCACCCGGGCGAGCTGAAAGACGCCGTTACGAGCCCCGCCGGAACGACGATCGCCGGAGTCGCCGCGCTCGAAGAACGGGGCTTCCGCTCCGCGCTGATCGAAGCGGTCGACCGCGCGACGGCTCGCAGCCGCGAACTCGGCGTCCGTTAAAATCGTCGCGACCGTCTTAACCGCTTCAACCGTCCCGTTTTTTCCTTTTGAACCGCCGAGCAATGCCGATTCCGCCTCCGCCGCCTCCGTTCGACCGCCCGCAAGCGCCGCCTCGCGTCGCTCGTCCGACCGTTCCCGCGTCGGCGGAGTCGCTCCGTTCGCTCGAAACCGATTCCGACGGCGAAAAGTCGCGCCTGCCGTCCGAGTCGGTCGGGAACGTTCCGACCGGTTGGCGAGTTTCTTCTTGGCTCGTCAGTCTCGCGCTGCACGTTCTGCTGACGATTATCCTCGCGCTGATTTTTTTCCCGACGCCGCCGCGCCCAGTCGTCGAGGCGATCTTTTCGACCGAAATCGGCGACCAGCTCGAAATCTTCGCCGAGGACGAAGGAAACCTCAACCCGAACGAGGCGGAGCAATACGCGCTCGACGTCCCGCAAGAGGCGAAAGTCGAGGATCTCGTCGTTTTCGAAGAGAAGGAACTCCCGTTCGTCCCGAACGTCGACGCGCCCTTCTTCGAACAGTCTCGCGTCGAGATGACCGACGCGCTTTCGGGCCGCGTCGACCCCGGAACGAAAAACGACCTGATCGCGAAATACGGCGGGAACCGACGAACTCAAGACGCGGTCGCCGCCGGGCTCGCTTGGCTCGCGAAGCAACAGCGCCGCGACGGCTCTTGGAGTCTGCAAGGCCCTTACGCCGACGGAATTTCGCGCAACATGCCGGACAATCCGGTCGCCGCGACGGGCCTGGCGCTCCTCGCGTTCCAAGGGGACGGAAACACCCGAACCGACGGCGAACGCGCCGCAAACGTTCGCCGCGGTTGGACTTGGCTTCTCAAACAACAGCGCGACGACGGCTGTTTCACCCCGGAAGGCGTCTCGGCGGAGAGCCTTTTTTACACGCACGCCGTCTGTACGATCGGAATTTGCGAACTTCTCGCGATGGAAAAGGGCGCGAACGTTTCGCTCCGCCGCAAAGCGCGAAAGGCGGTCGACTTTCTGCTCGAAAATCAGCATCCGAAACTCGGCGGTTGGAAGTACGCGCCCGGCGTCGGCTCCGACCTTTCCGTTACGGGATGGTGTTTAATGGCGCTTAAAACGGCGCAAGCGGCGAAAATTGAAATTCCGGAGTCGCATTTCGAACGCGTTTCGAAATTTCTCGATTCAATCGAATACGACGACGGCGCCGGATACGTTTACGAAGTCGACGCGAAGGGGCGAATTAGCGACCTCAACAAGCGTCCGTCGATGACGGCGACCGGGCTCCTCTGCCGCGAATACCTCGGTTGGGAGCGAGATAATCCGGCGCTCGAACGGGGCGCTCAAACGCTGACGCTTCCGGAGTTTTTGGTTCGTTTTCCGCAAACCAAGGAAGAAGAGAAAGCGTTTTACAGCAACGTTTACGGCTGGTACTCGACCTCGATGGCGCTGAAACACCTCGGGCCTTACGACAAATATTGGCGACGTTGGAACGCGGCGCTAAGCGCGGAGCTTCCCAAGCGTCAAGAGCCGAAAACGTCGGACGAAGCCGGGAGTTGGAACCCGAAATACGACGAATACAACTTCGGCGGCGGTCGGCTTTACGTTACGACGCTGTCGATCCTTTGCCTCGAAGTTTACTACCGTCATTTGGCGATTTACCGCGATTGACGGCGCCGTCGAAACGCCCTTAAAAGGTCGTTTGAAAACGCAAATTTTCGCAACGTTTAAAAGATAATCGAAACGCGGTTCGTCGAGCCGTCGCCGACCGCCGTTTCCCCGTTTTATTCCGACGCGCCGTTCGTTCCGTCGAGAGCGTTCGCCGCCGTCGCCCTTACTTTCCGTTTTTATAAAGGATTGTTTTAATGCAACTTACGCGCAGAACGTTTTTGCTCGCGACCGCTCTTTTGTCGGCGGTTCGTCCCGACCTCCTCTTCGCCGACGGCGCGTCGTCCGTTCCGTTCGTTCCGAAAACCGGCGCGTTCGGCGACGAAAAGCTCGTCTTCGCCGCGTCGAACGACGTCGGTTGGGGCGGCTTCCTCGGCGCTCGTTACCAAAAATCGCTCGACCGCCTTTCGCAAGAGCCGATCGACAAGGTCGACTTCGTTTTGGCCGACGTCAACTTCAACCAAGAGCGGCGTTTCACGAACTACAGCGGCGACATTTCGGGCCGTTACATCGAAATCGCCTCGCTCGCGTCGCGCCCGGATCGTCCGGTTACGCCGATTTTGACGGACGTGATCGACGAAATCGTCCAATACCAAAAGCCGGACGGGCACTTCGGTCGCGACGTCGATTGGGACAAACCGATCGACATCGCGGGCGCCACGGACAAATCGCTCGAAATGCCGATTCTTTGGGGGAACGGTCGCTTAATCCTCGGTCTTTTCGCGGCTTACGAACGTTTCGGGAATAAAAAAGCGCTCGACGCGGCGGTCAAGATGGCCGATTTTTACGTCAATATCGTCGTCAAACGCTTCTGCGACCCGGCGCGAATGGACGAGTACAAGCAGCAAGCCGCCGGGTACGCCGCCGCTTACGTTACCTGCGTCTACCACGGGATCGAGGGGCTCGTCCGCGCTTACCGAGTTACCGGCGAAGCGAAATACCTTGAAACGGCGAAGGTTATGGCCGATTTCCACGAACAGTTCGACACGCTCCCGGTCGGGCACAGCCACGGTTCGATCAGCGCCCACGAAGCGTTGATTATGCTTTACGAAGAAACCGGCGACAAAAAATACCTCGACCGCGTCGCGAACCGTTGGACGGAAGCGGTTTCCGGCGGTTACGTCAACCCGTGCGGCGGCGTTTCCGAAAAGTACGAAGTGTCGTACCCCAGCGACGAAGGCTGCAGCGAAGCCGACTGGATGCGCCTGAACCTGATGCTTTGGCGCAACACGAAAGAAGCCAAGTACTTAGACTACGCCGAACGTATGCTCTACAACGCGTACCAAGCGAACCAATGGGCGACCGGCGGCTTCGGGCACCGCCATCTCGGCGTCGACGAAAAGGGCCCGTTCTCCTGGAAGCCGCGTTACGCCGAATCGTATTGGTGCTGCAGCTACCACGGCCCGCTCGGTTATTACGAATTTAAAGAGTTTTTGGCGGTCGGCGCGGTCGGAGCGGGCGGCAAGAAGACGATTTACTACAACTTCCCGCTCGAATTCGACGTTCCGCTCGACCTCGACGGCCAAAAATGGAGCGTTTCGTCGCGCCCGTTCGAACCGAAAAAAGAGGGCGCGCAAACCGTTTTCGGCGCGAAAGTTAAGATCGCCGGGCCGGAGGGCGAAAAGGTCTCCTTGGCGATTCGAATCCCAGACTGGGCGAAAGGAGCCCCGCTCGTCGCGACGGTTACGACGCCGGGCCCGCGTTCGATCGAAATCGCGAACGGTCGTTGCGTTCTGACCGACGCCGTCGCGGGCGCTTCGTTCGAAATCCGCTTCGTCGCGAAGCCGATTTTGGAAGACCGCCGCTTCAACCGCGTCGCGCTTCCGACGCTCGAATCGGGCAAGACCGCGACCCTTCCGGAAACGGTTCTCCGCTTGGGCCCGAACGTTCTCGTTTCGAAAAAGAACGACGGTTCCGCGATCGAGCCGCTCGCCGTTAAAGTCGACGCCGACGGCGCCCTCGTCCTTCCGGAAACGCTGACGAGCGTTTACGAAATGACCGACGCCGAGCGCGACGGCGCGCACGCGTTCGTCTTCAACGTCGAACTCTCGAAATAACGTCGTTTACGCGGCCGCGCGCCGTCGAATCCTCGATTCGCGGCGCCGCGACGACTTAAAAAACGTCAAAAAACAAACGCGTCGAGCCGTTAAAACTCGACGCGTTGTTTTTCTTAACGCGGACGACCGCTCCGCCGATCTTGAAAATTCGCGCTTTCTTCATCAAGCGCGACGCGAAACGCTCCTTCGACTTTTCGCAAGGCTCGTTTCTTTCGCGACGACGAACCGTCGGTTTTGCCCATATTAATTAACGAGCGTTTTCAAGAAACGTTTCCAATCGCCGAGCGTTTCGACGGCCGACGCCGTTTTCAACGATAAATCCGCTCGGAACCGCCGTTAAAAGAGGCGCGATTCGTCGAGCGTCAGCGGCGCTTGGCCCGACGTCGCCAAACGGAATCTCAGCTCGCCGCGCTCGCGGTAATACGACGAAATCGACTCGCTCGTCAACGCGTCGATACTCGCCATCGTCTCGTCGAACGAGCGAATCTTGCCCAAGTACGTCCAGTCCCGCGCGATCGCGCCGACTCGCGCCGTCGTCGACTCGCGCTGCATGACGAGCCCGCTCTTCGCCCGAATTTTCATCCGCTCCAATTCGCTTTCAGTCGGCGGGTCGAAGCGCAGTCGGTCGATTTCGCCGACGATCACGTCGAGCGACTCCCGCGCCCGCTCCGCCGTCGTTCCGCAGTAGCAAAAAACGCCGCCGTAATTGCGGTGCGTGTTGTACGACGCGAAAACCGAATAGCAGAGCCCTCGTTTCTCGCGAACCTCCGTGAAGAGCCGCGAACTCATCCCGCCGCTCAAGACTTCGACGCCGCCCCAAGCGCGGTGATACTCCGGGTCGCCGAACGGGATCGTTTCGAACGCCAGCCCGATATGCGTTTGCGCCGAGTCCGTTTCGCGATGAACGGTCGAAGTCGTCGACGCGATCGGAACGATTTCCGGCGTTTCGACCGGCTTCCAATCGCCGAAAAGCGCCGCGACTTTGTCGCGAATCCGCGCCCAATCGAAGCGGCCCGAAACCGCGACGACCGTTCCGTTCGGACGGAAAAAGCGGCGGTGGAAGTCGCGAACGTCGTCCGCCGTCAGCGCGTTAATCGACTCTTCGTCGCCGAAACTCGGGCGGCCCCACGGATCGGGATAGAAGACGCGGCCCAATTCGATCAGCGTTTTGCGCGCCGGTTCGTCTTCGATCGCGGCGATCTCTTGCAGTTGGATTTGACGGCACGACTCGAACTCCTCCTCCGGGAACATCGGGTCGCGGATTTGCGCCGCCAAGAGCTCGAGCGTTCGCTCCCAATGCTCCGCCAAGCCGACCGCGCCGACCGAAACGTACGACTGCGACGTCGATTCGGAAGATTCGACGCCGAGATTTTCGAGCGTTTCCACAAACTCGCGGTTTCCGAGTCCGCCCGCTCCCCGCGTCGTCATTTCGCACGTCAAGCTCGCCAACCCGGCCTTGCCCGGCGGATTGTAAATCGACCCGGCCGGCGTTAAAATCGCGAACGAAACCGCCTCGCTCCACGGCGCCTCTTCGGCGATCAGCGCGAGCCCGTTGTCAAAAACTTCCGTTCGATTTTTCGCATCCATCGTGATAATCCGCCCGCGTTCTTTCCGTTAAAACCGTCGTATTCGTTAAAATCTTCACTTTGTAAGCCGCCGACGCTCGCAGAACTCGCCGAGAGGCGTCGACGCGCGTCCTTATTATCGGCGTCTCGACGCGGAAAATGCAGAAAAATCGCTTGCGCAAAGACGCTCGACGGCCCTCGTTCGTTAAAAACGCTTCCGTCGTCGCAAAGTTTTCCGACGTTCCTTCTCGGTTTCAAGCGTCGGAGCCGCCGCGACCGTTTAAATCGTCAAAAACGCTTTCCCGTTTCGACGTAAGACTCGACGTAGGAAACCCGCGAAACGACGAACCCGATCGACGCGTACAGGCGCACCGCCCCGGCGTTTTCCGCGGTCGCTTCGAGCGTCGTCCGAACGCAACCGACGTCGCGAAAACCTTGCAGAGCCTTCAAAACGAGCGCCCGCCCGAGTCCGCGCCGCCGAGCGCCGGGAATCACCGCGACGTTCAGAATCCCGCCGACTTTCCCGTCGCCCTTCAACATCCCTTGAATCGTCGCGCAGTAGTCGATTTGTTCCGACGGCCCGCCTCGCCGCCCGATCAGCCACGTCGCCTTCGGGACGAAATCCTTTTTCGAAACGGTCGCCCGCATCAGCCGCTCGCAAGCGTCGTAAGAGCGAAACGTCGGAAAAACGCGGGCGTCGACGTCGCGATGGAACGCCGTGTAAATCAGCCGAGCGTGCGTCGTCGTCTGCGCCGCGCTCCACGGAGTCCAGAAATATCCCGACGGCAGCGTCGGTTCCGGCAAAGGCGTATTCTCGTCGTACGCGAACCGCATTTCCAACCGCTTAACGTATCGAATTTCCAACGACATTTCCTTCGCCGCGACGCGACGCTCCAAACGCTCGACAATCGACGCAACCTCTCGAAGAACAAGCGAGCGCCGCCAGCGACGAGCGTCGTCTCTCGTTTTTTCCGTTTCGCTTCCGATTCGACGCGAACGGCGATGAAATTATAACCAAAATTCAAATAAAGAACAGGTTATTTTCGGAGAATTTGAAAAAATTTTCGCTTTTTCGAAAAAAAACGCTTTAAAACGGAAGCGATTTCCGTTAAGATATGAAAAAGCGAGCGCCCGCCGTTCAACGCGCTCGTTTCACGTTCCTCCGACGCGATTCGCTCGCCGTCGGACTCACCCCCTCAAAGGATTTGCCATTATGAAAAAATCGCTGAATTTGGCGGCCTTCGTCGTCGGCGTCTTGGGCTTGACGTTCGCCTTCGTCGGCGCGCCGTCCCTCGCCCTCGCGCAACCGGCCGTTACCGAAAACCTCGCCGTTACGCTCGAAAACCGCGATATCGGTCGCTTCAAACAACAAGCCGAGCGCATGGCGCAAGGGAACGTCGACCTCCTCTGGATCGGCGACTCCATCACGCACGGTTGGGAAGGCGGCGGAAAAGACGTTTGGGCCGAATATTACGGCGACCGCAACGCGATGAACTTCGGCATCAGCGGCGACCGCACCGGCCACGTCCTTTGGCGCCTCGAAAATTCGCCGGTCGACAAAATCAACCCGAAAATGACGATCGTTATGATCGGCACGAACAACATCGGGCACACCGTCGACAAAATGGACGGCGACAAAAAAATCAAAGCGCAACACAGCTCCCCGGCCGAAACGGTTCAAGGCGTCCAAAAAATCGTCGACAAAGTGAAGGCGCTCTACCCGACGACGAAGATTCTCCTCCTGGAAGTCTTCCCGCGCGATCATAAAGTCGGCGACAAATTCCGCAAAGACGTCGACGCGATCAACGCCGGTCTTCGCGAAATCTACGCCGGCGACAAAGTCGAAAACGTCCAACTCTACAGCATCAACGACTTGTTCCTGACGGAAGACGGAACCCTTCCGAAGGAAATTATGCCCGACATGCTCCACCCGAACGCCGCCGGTTACAAAATTTGGGCCGACGCGCTCGAACCGATGATCGCCGACGGCCTCGGCGAAAATCCGGTCGACGTTCAACCGGCGCCGCGCGAAGGCGACTGGTGGACGAACCGCTACAACGAAAAGAACGAAATCCTCAAGAAAGGCGACGTCGACGTCCTGATGGTCGGCGACTCGATCACGCACGGTTGGGAAGGCGCCGGTAAAGACGTTTGGGAAAAATATTACGGCGATATGAAGGCGATCAACCTCGGGATCGGCGGCGACCAAACGCAACACGTCCTCTGGCGCGTTGAAAACTACGACTGGAGCAAGGTCAACCCGAAACTGGCCGTCCTCCTCATCGGCGTCAACAACACCTGGAGCCGCGACCGTCAACCGGCCGATATCGCGCTCGGCAACCGCCGCATCGTCAAAAAGCTCCACTCCCTCTTCCCGGAAATGAAGATTATCGTTCTGAAAATCTTCCCCTGCACGAGCCGCCCGGACCAACAAGCGGAAATCGATAAGATCAACGCGCTCCTTCCGTACGCCGTTCGCGACCTCGACTACGTCGAACTGATCGACGTCGGCAAGGTCTTCCTGAACGAAGAAGGCGTCCTCACCAAAGACGTGATGCCGGACCTCCTTCACCCGAACGCCGTCGGTTACGAATCGTGGGGCGCCGCCCTCGACGCGACGATCAAAGCGAAGTTGGGCCGCTAAGCCGACTTCCATTTTAACGTTTAAACCAATTTTAACGGCTTAAACGCCGCTCGAAAGCGCCGCTCCAACGCGACGCGGCCTTTCGAGCGTTCCGTCGGTTCGCGCCGCCGTTTGTCGACGTCGCGAGCCGATTTTGTCATTAATATTAATGAGCGGTTTCAAGAGCCCTTCTCGCCGCCGCACCGCTTCCCAGTTTTCCCATTCCTCACGTCTTTCCCCGTTTTTTCCCTTTGCCGGAGTTCCGCCGATGAAATTCGCGCTTTGCAACGAGATGTTTTTGCGTTGGTCCCTTGAAAATCAGTTCGACGCGTTCGCCGCTTGGGGATACGACGGCGCGGAGCTCGCCCCGTTTTCGCTCGACCCGTCGTTCGTCTCCGGCGACTCGAAAACGACCGACGTCGCCCGAATTTTACCGGCGATTCGCCGCCGCGTTCAAGCCGCGTCGACCGCTTCCGGCGTCGCGGTTTCCGGGCTCCATTGGGTTCTCGCGAATACGTCGGGCCTGCGGTTGACGACGCTCGACCGCGCCGTCCGCCGCCGAACCGCCGACTATTTAATCGCTTTGGCCGAACTTTGCGCCGAGTTGGGCGGCTCGTATCTCGTTTTCGGCTCGCCCGCGCAACGTTCGATTTTGCCGGAGTTTACGCGCGCCGACGCGGAAGATTCCGCGCTCGAAACGATTTCGCTCGTTCTTCCGACGCTCGAACGAACCGGCGTTACCCTCGCGCTCGAAGCGCTCGCGCCGACCGAAACGAACTTTTGGACGACCGCCGACGAAACGCTCGCCTTCATTGAAAAACTCGGTTCGCCCGAAAAGGTCTCCCTCCACCTCGACTGCAAGGCGATGGCGGGCGGAGAAAGCGCGTCGATCCCCGAAACGATTCGCGCCGCGCTCGGTCGCCGAAGCGCGCCGACCTTTCACGCGAACGACCCGAACCTCCGCGGCCCCGGTTTCGGCGACCTCGACTTCGCGCCGATTTTGCAAGCGTTAACCGACGTCGGTTTCAACGGTTGGGTCGGCGTCGAACCGTTCGACTATTCCCCCGGCGTCGTTACGTTAGGGCGCGAATCGCTCCGTTACCTAAAGAGCGTCGCGCCGCCAACCGTCCGTTAAAACCGTTCAAATCGCTTCGACCGTCAAACTCGCCGTCAATCGTTTCGCGTCGCGCCGTTAAAACGCCGAAAAAACGTTTAAATCGCTTCGATCGTTCCCGGCGCTCCCGTCGAAACGCCGAAAACCGCGACAATAAAAGGAAACCGCGCCCAATGAACCGCTTTTTTAGCCGTTGGAACCGTCTTTCGTTGATCGCCCGCATCGCCGTCGGGCTCCTTTTGGGCGTCGCGCTCGGCTTCCTTTGCCCGCAAGCGACGGTCGTCGGAACGCTCGGAACGCTTTTCGTCGGCGCGCTGAAAGCGATCGCGCCCCTCCTCGTTTTCGTTCTCGTCGTCGAGGCGCTCGCGAACGCGAACGAGAAAGTCGGCGCCCGTTTTTACCCGGTCGTCGCTCTTTACTTAACGTCGACGGCGCTCGCGGCGTTTTTGGCGGTCGGCGCGAGTTTCCTCTTCCCGACGACGTTAAAGCTCCCGGAAGCCGCCGACGCCGGGACGCCGCCGTCGGGCGTCGCCGAAGTTTTCGCTCAACTGCTGAAAAACGCGACGCAAAACCCGGTCGGCGCGTTGGTCGACGGCAACTTCATCGGCGTTTTGACTTGGGCGGTCGTTTTCGGGCTCGCGCTCCGCTCGACCGCGTCCGCTTCGACGAAATCGACGCTAAAAGACTTCGCGACCGCCGCGACCGCCGCCGCGCGCTGGGTTATCGCTTGGGCCCCGCTCGGGATTTTGGGCTTGACGTTTACGTCGGTCGCGACGAGCGGCGCCGCGATTTTCGCCGATTACGGTCGGCTTCTCGCGTTGTTGGTCGGCTGCATGCTGACGGCGGCGCTCGTCGTCAACCCGTTAATCGTCTTCGCCGCGCTCCGTCGGAACCCTTACCCGCTCGTCTTCCGCTGCCTCCGCGAAAGCGGCGTCCCGGCGTTTTTCACTCGGAGTTCGGCGGCGAACATTCCGGTCAATCTGCAACTTTGCAAAAAACTCGGGCTCGACGAAAACCTTTATTCGATCGCGATTCCGCTCGGCGCGACGATCAATATGAACGGCGCCGCGATCACGATCGCCGTTATGTCGCTCGCGGCGGCGAACACGCTCGGCGTTTCGGTCGATTTTCCGTCCGCGCTCCTCCTTTGCGCCGTTTCGACGTTGGCGGCTTGCGGCGCGTCCGGGGTCGCGGGCGGTTCCTTGCTCTTGATTCCGTTGGCGTGTTCCCTTTTCGGAATCGGCGTCGACGTCGCGATGCAAGTCGTCGGAATCGGTTTCGTCGTCGGCGTCGTTCAAGACTCCCTCGAAACCGCGCTCAACAGCTCCGGCGACGTCGTTTTCGCCGCGACCGCCGAGCTGCGCGAACGCCAAAAGCGCGGCGAATCGATCGAAATCTAACACGTTTTTCAACCGGCGCGACGTCAACCTAATTTTCACCCGACTTTTCCCTTTCGAAACCGTTCCGATGAGCCGACCCAACCGCCGCCGTCCCGCCGCGTCCGCCGCGACTTCCGCTGTTTCAACCGACAAAACCGATTCGACCGGCGCCGCGCCGCGCTTTTTCCCCGCCGCGTTCGCGTTCGGTCTCGCCGCGACGCTCGTCCCGATTCTCGTTTCCGCTCCGGAAGGCGCGGTTCGCGAAGGCGACTTCAATCCGGTCGCGCTTCTTTTCCTCTTCTTCGCCGCCGCCGTTTCGGTCGCCGCGCTCCGCTTCCCGCTCCTTCCGACCAACAAAACCGCTAAAATCGTCAAAACCAACGTCGGCGACGACGTTCGACTCGCCGCCGCAACCGCCGCGCAAACCGTTAAAACCGACAAAATCGCCGTTGTCGCCCGCCGCGCCGTTCGCGTCGCCGACGCCGCGCTCGCTCTTTTCCTCGCTTGGGCGACCGTCTCCTTTCTCGCGCTCGTTTTCGGCAAGACCGGCGACGTCCGGTTCGCGACGAACGCTTATTGGGCCTTCGCGGTTCCGACGCTCCTTTACTTTTTCGCGCGCCGATTCCGCCGTTTCTTCGACTCGCGTTTGACGCCGGTCGTTTTCGCGTTAATTTTCGCTTGCGCCGCCGCGGAGTCGCTTCATTCGTTTTACTCGCTGACCGTCGCGACGCCGCGACTCCGAGCCGCTTACCTCGCCGACCCGGAGGGCGTTCTCGCCGAAAACGGAATGACCTTTTCAAGCGACGCCGAGCGAGCGCGTTTCGAAAACCGCCTCCTCGAAAGCTCCGAGCCGACCGGAACGTTCGGGCTCGCCAACACTTTAGCCGGTCTTCTCGCTCCGACGTTCGTTTTCGGCGCCGCCGCGTTCGTCTCCGCCGCTTCTCGACGCCGCCGCGCCGTTAAAACCGCTAAAACCGGCAAAACCAACGCGTCCAACTCCCCGCAAAGCGCCGAAACCGCCCAAGTCCTCGTTCCAAGCGTCCCAAGCGTCGCGACGCTCGCCGTTTGGGCCGCCGCGCTCGGTCTCGTTCTTTTCGTTCTTCTCGCGACGAAGAGCCGCTCCGGCTTTTTGGGCGCGACGTTCGGCGTCGGCGTTTGGGGCGTTTTGTCTTTCCTCGCCGCTCTTCGACGCGCCGAGCGGAAAACGGCCCGTCGCGTCGCGTTCGGAACGCTCGGATCGTTCGTCGGCGCCGCCGTCCTTCTCGTCGGCGCGTTCGCGACCGGGCTTCTCGACCGCGAAGTTTTCGCCGAAGCGGGCAAATCGTTAGGGTACCGGCTCGACTATTGGCGTTCGACGGCGGCGATGATCGCCGATTCCCCGCTTTTCGGCGTCGGGCCCGGCGAGTTCCAAAGCGTTTACGCCCGTTACATCGCTCCGACCGCGAGCGAGTTTATCGCCGACCCGCATTCGTTCGCGTTCGAATTGGCCGCGCTCTTCGGCGTCCCGGCGCTCGCCGCGTTCCTCGTCTTCCTCGCCGCGCTCGCGACCGCCGCTGTCGCTACCGTTTTAACCGTTCCGACAGTCGACGCCGAAACTCCTCCCGCCAACCAACTCAACCAACTAAACCAACTCAACCAACTCAACCAACTCAACCAACTCAACCAACTC
>JAFYQR010000135.1 GCA_017559825.1 Thermoguttaceae bacterium
TATTCTGGGAAACAAATTTCGTATCGCATTCGCGCGTTCAATGCCGAGGGCGTTTCGGAATGGGTTACGGTTACGTTCGTCTTATAACAGGGAGATAAATCATGCCAATTCGTAATTTAGGCCCGTGCGCGTGTTGCCGCGTCGGGGCGTTTCCCGTGAAAGCGGTCGTTACGGATATGAAGACCGCGTATATCCGGGGCTACGTCGAAAACGGCGCGTTGTCGCAGGTTTTGATTTCGGTCGTGTCTTATTTGGATTACGACGTTTATTATTCCGACGGAACGGTCGTAAAAGAATCGCATAGAACTGGACTTGAATGGCGATACAATAATCCGTCGGAATCCAACGACCCGTACTGGCGATTCGGAAGCGACCGCGTCGTCGAATATCTATTGCCCGTCGAAGCGACGGACGCTAACGGCGCGATTTATCGCGCGGAAATTTCCGTCAAATGGAGCGTCGACGGGTATTTGAATTACTCCGGAATCTCGAATCATTTTTACATCGGCGATCCAGTTCTTCCGAAAACGCTCAACGTCGCGAACGGCTCGCTCGAATTTGCGTTTAAAAAGGCGGAATAATGAGCGACGCAACGCAAGAAGCGACCGAACTTTGCGTTTTCGCAACGCCGACCGGCGAACGCTGGTGCAACTGCAACGTTCGTTGCGAGGTTGTAATTTGCGACAACGCCGAGCGGAATACGAACGCCGCGAAGCGTTCCGACGGCGCCGCGTTTCACTCGGCGAAACCGGCGGAATACAACGAGTTGTTCCGCCTTCGCAACAACTCGCCGCTCCCGCCGCTCGAACCGATCGCGTTTCCGGACGGCGCGTTGTTCGTTCGCTCGCGCTTCTGTTGCAAACAACACTGCGTCGACTTCAAGGCGCAAGAAAAATAAACGCCGCGCCAATCGACGCGGCTTGTCGGTTACTCGGCGTTTTCCTCCGGCGGCAACGCGTTTAAAATCAGTTCGCGCAACGCTTCGCCGGTTTCGCGCGAACCGACGTATTTCGCGTCCCTCGCGTATTCGGCGACGTTGAAGCAAAGCTGAAAACGAATTGTTTGGCGCTCGCTTTCCGGTTTCGGCTTGCGTCCGCCGCGATTTCGGCGAACGTCCGCCTTGGCGCGGAGGGCGGCGACCGCTTCGTCGCGTCGCGCGGCAAGCTCGGCGTCGGCGTTGGGGAAGCGAGCCGCCAAAGCATTGGCCATCGCGTCTTCAATGATCGGATTCGTTTGTTTCATCTTTTTGATTCCCTTTGAAATGATATTTTTAAGCGATAGCCGCTTTCATTTCGTCGTAAATCGCCGCGATTTTCGCCAAAAAAACGAATAATTTCGCCGCTCGAAGCGATATTAAAGCGACGTTTAACAAATAGTTGCGGAGGAACGATGAAAAACGCGAGTTTTTTAGCAGGCGCGATTTTGATAACGGTCGCGACGCTCGGGCCCGTTCGAGCGGACGAAGGGGCCCGTTGGCCGGTATGCGATGCGGCGTCGGCTGTTGCGAACGACGAAACGAAAACGGAAAGTTTTGCGTCGCGTTGGGTTAAGGTTTCCGGGGCGAACGCCGAAACGATCGGCGCCGAATGCGACGCGATTATCGAACGGCTTGTCGAGCGCTATGGAGCGCCGCGAACGTGGACGCGGTTTCCGGTAATCTTCACGTTTGGCGGCGGAAGCGTCGCCGGTTACACGAGTTACGCGGGCGGCGTCGTGCGCGAAGTCGTCGTTTATCAGTCGTTCGACGTTGCGCGCGGCGGGACGCTCGACCACGAGTTGACGCACGCCTTCTTTTTTTATTGGCTCGACGCGAATTTCGACTTGTTTCTCAATGAAGGCGCGGCGCAGAACTCCGAGTATCGGCGGCGCGAATCGTTGCGACGAACCGTCTATTCGCGTTACCGAAACGGCGATTTTGTTCCGATCGATAAACTGTACGGACGTAACAGTTACGACGGTTCGCTGTTGATTTATCATCAAGGATTTTCCGTCGTCGACTTTTTGATCGCGCGTGGCGGTTCGAAATGGTTCGCGGCGTTTCTCGACGATTTGACGCACGGAACGCGCGACATAAACAAAGCGCTTAACGGGTTTTACGGATATGGCGACTTGAAAGAATTGGAAGCGGATTGGCTCGATTACGTCGAAGGCGGGCAAGATCGAGCCGCGACGCGCAACGTGTTGGAGTGAAACGAGATGAAGCGAACGACGATGAAACGAACGACGTTGGCGGCGCTTTGGGCGACCGTCCTTGGAAGCGCGACGGCGACTTTTGCGCAAAGCGCGCAACCTACGCAAAATATTGGTTTAGACGCGACGAAAACGCCGCCCGCGGAAGTGCGGTTAGTTTATCCGGTCGAGGCGACAGACGCGGCGCGGCTCGAGGCGCGTCGAGAACCGCGCGAACCGGTCGCGGAAAAAGACGAGTACGACGTTGAAACGCCGCTTGGTCAAGCGCGTGAAATTTTGCGTTTGTTGCGCGGACAAACGGAGATTTTGGAACGACTTAGCAAACGCGACGTCGCGCCGCCGGTCGACCGAACGAACGAGGTGTTGACGGCGATTCAGACCGCGTCGGCGAACGCTCCGACGTTGGAGACGCAAGCCGCCGAATTTCAAGCGTTGCGCGATTCGCTTGACGCGACGACGGAGGCGGTCGTCGAGTTGGCGGCGAGTCTCGAAACTGTGGAAGAAGCGGAGGCGAACGCGAATATTGAAACGCCTTTGCTCCCGGAATCGGCAAACGTCGCGGAGTCGGCGGAGAGCGGCGGCGCTTGGAAATTGGTCGCGGCGGCGTTTGGAGGAATTTTCGCGCTGTTGTTGGCGATTGTTGTAATTTGGCTTGCCGTCAAGGTTTGCAAGTTGATCGTCGGCGGTTTCGACGTGTTGCGCGACGCGGCGTCAGCGTTGCAAGTCGCAA
>JAFYQR010000136.1 GCA_017559825.1 Thermoguttaceae bacterium
CAATCGTCAAATTTTCGCCAACCGTTAAACTCGCGGTTGTTTTTTTCACTCGCCGCTTTCATCGAAGCGACTCGTTAATCTTATCACCGTTTTCGTTTTCGTCAAGAGCTTTTTTGAAAATTTTTTATTTTCGTTTTCGCTCTCGCCTCGACCGGCGTTTTTCAAACCCTACTTAAAGTTTCGTTTGAGTCGCCGCCGTCGTTGTCGGCGACAGACAAGAATATACCTCAAGATCAAAAAACCGCAAGAGGCTTTTTCAAAAATTTTCCGAAAAAGTTTTATTAGGCGAGCGTCCCACCTTTCGCGGTTCCACCTATTTCCTCAATCTTGCCTCCCATTTTTCCCAAACCTCCCAATTCATTAAAAAAGCGGTCGAAAAACTTTTCCTCAACCGCTCGTTATAATTTATTTCGCGTTTTTCGTGTTCGCCGTTTCGCCCGCGGCGGCGTCGATCAACGTTTTAACTGAAATTTCTATCCGCTCCGTTGTCAACTCGGGCACGTTGTACGACTTGAAAAAGCGCCGATTCCGCATCGGATCGCGTTGAGGCAAAACAAACGGTTTCGTTTCCCATCCGTTTTCGTCAAAATAAGTAAAATACAGGCGAGTATACAGGCCGTCTTCGCGCCGCGAACTGAAAACCATCCATCGCCCGGACGAGTCGAACGAGTGATAACTGTCGGAATTTTCGCCGTTCGCCGCCGTCAACGGACGCTCCTCGCCGGTTTCCATATTTTTCGCGAAAAGATCGGCTTCCGGTCGCCAGATTGGGAACGTTCCGCTCGCCGCCTCCGTCCACACAAGCGTCTTGCCGTCGGGCGAAATCCGCGGATGAAGCGCCGAACGTCCGCGTTCCGACGCGGCGACGACCGTTTCCGGCGCGCCGAACGTTCGCGTTTTTTCGTCGAAACTCATTCGCATTATATCGTAACGAAATTCGTCGATTCGTTTCGCCAGCTCGTCTTCGCGACCTCTTACGTCGTTTTCCGCCGACTTCGGCTCGACTCGCGCCGCGCAATAATAAAGGGCGGAGCCGTCCGGCGCCCATGTCGGGAAAGTTTCGAAAATCCCGTTCGTCGCCGTCAATCGCCGCAGTTCGTTCGTTTTCGCGTCGAAAAGCGCCAAATCGGAGAGCAAATCGAACACTTCGATCTTTTGCGTCGACGTTAAGTGAAAAATTTGCCGCGTTTGATTCGTCGAAAACGCGACCAAGTCGCCGGTCGGGCGCCACGCCGGATACGAGCACGAAATCCCGGCGTCCTCCAATTTCGCCGAAACTTTCGTCGCTTCGCCGTTCTCGACGAGAATCGTTCCCCCCTCGGACGGCGCGTCGACTCGGCGATAATGGAACAAAAATCGATCGGTCTCGCGATTTTGAAACGAATGGCAATTAACGCAAGGCGACGTCGCCAAAGCGCGATTGTTGAAGAAATCCTCTTCTTCAAACGTTTCAATATTTCGTTGACGCAGCGAAATTCGATGACCGTACTCGTATCCCGGCTCGATTAAACGGTACGCAAGATAAGAATCGATTCGAACGGGCGCGATTTTGTTTTCGACGCTTTGAAACTTGCTCCATTTTCCATTTTTTTCCACATAAACGTCAAAAACGAGCGTTTCGCCCAAGTTCGCTTCCAAAAGATCGCGCCATTTTTTGAGCGGAAAACGCGCTTCCCGGCCCGAAACAACGATTTTCGCGCCGTTTTTTGAATAAACGCTCGTTATATAACGGTCGCCTTCCTCCTCAACGTAAAAATTTAACGGCGCGACGTTCGGCGGAATCGTCGTCTCGACGTAATCAGGATAAATTGCGGGAATTTTGCCGATCGATTCGAAAGTTTTCGGCAAACTCGGCGTTCCTCCGAAAAACCAAACGCCCGCCGCGACAAGCAAAATCGCCGCGACGACGCCTAGGCGCCGCGCTCCGTTTTTTCCGTTTCTCTCAATTTGCTCCGCCGCTTCGTTTTTCACGTCTTCCGCAGTTTCGCAACCCTTCTTATTTTCCATATTTTATCGCCTCGCGCGTTTTTTCGTCGTCAAATTCTTCCCATTCCGCCCGTTTCTTAATTTCCGCCGAAAACCGATTCGTCGGCAAGGTACCCCCAATAGAGTCCGGCGCAATGCTCGCGAATCGCCTCTTGCGCTTGCGGAGCGGAAGGCGTCTTCACCATCTTGACAAATTCCGCGAAACCGTTCAACTCCGCGACCGTGTCGGGCGAAAACGGATATGCGCGCCCTTCGGCCGTTTGCCAATCGGCGCCGAATTTCGTCCATCGCCACGCCGCCAATCCCTGCTCGATCGCTTTCGGCGCTTTGCCGTTCGGACGCGTCGCGAGGTATTTTTCGACGTGTTTGAGGAAATAATCGCCGTCTTTTTTCAGGAGCGCGGCGATCAGCAGAAGCTCCTGCGTTTCGGGGGCCGCCTCGTCGTATTCGTCCTTAAAAACGCCGAGCAAAAAAGTCAAGTTCGGATACGTGCTGAGCGTCGCCTCGTTTCGGCGAGCTCGAAGTCCGCGCGCTTTTTTCACCTTTTCGGCGACGTTCGCGACCGCTTCCGGCGCGACGTTCCAGCGTTTCGCCGCCTCGTCGAGACTCGCCGCTTTCGGCGCCGCCTCCTCGAAACGCTTTTTCGCCGACGCCAAATACTCGGCGTCGTTCCCGAAATAGCGAATATCGTTCCGAAATTCCGGCGAGTCGAGGAACGCCAGCCGCGCTCGCGCCCAGTCTCGATAGAAAAGCGTTTGCTCCAACTCGTTCAAATAACGGCGAGCGATCTTGTCTTCGCCGTTGACGATCGCGCCGACGGCGAGCGTTTTGTAAAAGGAAACGGCCCGCCCTTCGCTCGCGACGAAGTTGTCGGTCGCGATTCGCGCGGCGACGTTTGTGTTCCCGTAGTAACAGAAAATCAACTCGCTCAACGCTCGCGGCGCGACCTTTTCCGCGACGATTTTCTTTTCATTGAGCCAAAATTTAAATTTCGCCCAAGAACTCCCGCGCGTCAACGCTTCGTAATCGGCCAACGTTACGTCGTAGGTCAAAATTCCGGCGATCGGACGCTCGAACGCTTTTTCCGCCAAGGCTCCGGTTTCGAAAAGAGCCAAATTGCGAAGCGCGACGCACTGATCGTTCGGTTTCGCGATTTTCGACTCGATTTCGAGAATCCGCGCCCAATCGCCGTCGGCCAACGCTCGGTTCGCTTTCAACACCGCGAAAAAACAGGTCGCGCGATACGAAAGCGCGAAGGTCGCCAAACCGATCAAGACGACCGTCGCCGCGAGAAGCCGCCCGCGACGCGAACGTTCCTCGCGTTCGCCGACGTTCGAATCGCCCGTTTTGCCGACGCTTCCCCTTTTGTTCGACTCGCCGTTTCGAGCGATTTTCGTCGAACGCGACGCGGCGCGGCGAGCGTTCCAAAGCGCCGCCGGTCGAGCGACGACGTAAAAAACGGGCGTCAACGCGGCGAAACCGTAAACAAACGTTCCGAGAATCCCTTTTTTATCGTATCGCACGTCTTCAATAAGCCCCTGCCAAAAAACGTTGCAGAATTTAACGCGCGAACAGAAAAACACGTGGTAAAACGCGAACGGAATAACGATCGCGCCGAGAAACAACGCGACGATTCGCAGGCTCCGCGCGAAACGTTCCGCGTCGATTTCGGCGGCGGTCGGCGACGAGAGCGTTTCGCCGTTCGCTCGTTTTTTCGATAAAATCGGCGCGTTCCAACGCTCAAGCTCGTCGAACGCGCAAAGCAGACCGGCGAACGGCGCCCAAAACCCGAACCCCGGGTATCCGAGCGCGACGACGCCGAGCCCAAACGCCAAACGCAAGCGCGGCGACGCGATTCGTCGGAACGCTAAAAGAGCGACCAACGCGAGCGATGCGCCTAAATAACCGGAAAAAACCAACGAATTATTGAACGGAATATAAACGCAATATCCGCTCCAAGTCGCGGAAATCGCCAGCAGACAAGGCGGAATCAATGAAAACGCGTATCCGACGCCGCGCAAACCCGCCGCCTTCGCCGTCAAAATCTGCAAAATCGTTCCAAACGCCGCGAGAATCGCTCCGCCAAGAAGCGGAAAATAGCAAAACTGGATAAAAAAGGCGGTCAAGTAAAAGAGCAAGCCGCCCGGCGCCTCCTGCCAACGAGCGAAAAAATCGGAGCGGAACAAGAAAAGCGAGTTTTCCTGAACCGCAAAGAGAAAATCGCCGTACCGAACGCCCCAAAAGAGCCAAAGCGCGAGAAAAAAGACGCTCGACGTCGCCGCTTCCGCCGTTGGAAACCGCCTATTCTCGCTCGCCGGCGCGTTCGTCCGCTCCGTTTTGTTCGTCGTCATCGCTCGCCTTTCTCTATTCTCTTTATCTTTTCGGACTTGACCGTTTCGCTTATTTTTTCTATTTTTCACCGCCGCGGCGCAAGTTAGTCGTTTTCCGCGGTTTTGACGTTCGTTCGACGAAAATTACCTTAAATATCGTTTGTTAGCGGCGTCCGTTCGAGGGTTTCGACCTTATAATATCGACGCGGCCCGCGAACGCCTTTCCGCAACGCGACGATCCGGCAAAAGTAACTGAAAATTCCGCAAAATCGTCAAGATTATTAAACGCCGCGTCGATGAAAAGTACAATCTGCGAACGCCGCCTCGTCGTTATTTTAGCGCCGGACGCGTCAAGAAACAAGCGGCGCGTTTTCGCCCGTCGCGAAATTCGGCGGCCTCCGCGTTCGCCAAGCCGGGTTGTTCCGTTTTTTCCGATTTTAACGAACCGCCGTTCGTTTGCGAAAACGATCGCGCGACGCAAAATCGCTTAGCGTTCGCCGTTCGATGAACTCGCCCGTCCGTTGTTTTTCGTTTCCCCGTTTTGAAGGAGTTTTCCCGATGATTCACCGCGCGACCGCCGACGCTCGTTTCGCGACGCCTTACGGAGCGACGCTCCGCGACGACGGCGCCGTTTTTTCCTTCGTCAGCCGTTCGGCGACCGGAGCCCGCCTCCTCCTTTACGATTCCCCGAACGACCGCGAGCCGTCCATCGTCGTTCCGTTCGACCCCGACCGCAATCGTTGGGGCGACGTTTGGAACATTTTTGTCCCCGGCGTCGGCGCGGGCGCTCTTTACCACTTCCAAGTCGACGGGCCCTACGACCCGCGACGCGGGCTCCTTTTCGACGGTCGAGCCCGCCTGATCGACCCCTACGCTAAAGCGCTCGCCGGCGACTTTCTCCCCAAAGACGACAAAAACGACCCGGCGCGTCCGCCGAAGTGCGTCGTCGTCGACGATTATTTCGATTGGGAAGACGCGCCGCGCATTCGCCGCGACCTCGCCGACGAAGTGATTTACGAGCTGCACGTCCGCGGCTTCACGCAGTCGGAAACGAGCGGCGTTTCGAAGCCGGGAACGTTCCTCGGACTGATCGAAAAGATTCCTTACTTGAAATCGCTCGGCGTTACCGCGGTCGAGTTGATGCCGATTCACGAGTTCCCGCGCAACGACCCGAGCGGCGAGCCGACCGAGCGGCGCAACTATTGGGGATACGACCCGATCGCCTTCTTCGCGCCGCACCGCGGATACGCTTGGAGCGACGAGCCGGGCGCCCAAGTTCGCGAATTTAAAGAAACGGTTCGCGAATTTCACCGCGCCGGGATCGAGGTGTTCCTCGACGTCGTCTTCAACCACACCGCCGAAGGGAACGAATACGGCGAAACGTTTTCGTTCAAAGGCCTCGAAAACCGCAATTACTACCTCTTGAACGAAGAGGGTTACTACCTTAACTACAGCGGTTGCGGCAACACGGTCAACGGCAACCACCCTTGGACGCGCGATTTGATTTTCAACTGCCTTCGCTCTTGGGTGTACAATTATCATATCGACGGTTTTCGCTTCGACTTAGCGTCGATTTTGAGCCGCGACCGTTTCGGGCGTCTCGTCGGCAACCCGCCGATTTTGGAGACGATCGCCGAAGACCCGTGTTTGGCCGGAACGAAAATCATCGCCGAGGCTTGGGACGCGGCGGGCGCTTATCAAGTCGGCGAGTTCGGTTCGCACGCCCAACGTTGGGCCGAGTGGAACGGGCGTTTCCGCGACGACGTCCGCCGATTTTGGCGCGGCGACGATTGGGCGCTCGGCGCGTTCGCGACCCGTTTTTCCGGCTCGAGCGACCTTTACCAAAAGAGCGGGCGCGCGCCGAACAGCAGCGTCAACTTCGTTACCGCGCACGACGGCTTCACGCTGAACGACCTCGTTTCGTACAACGGCAAGCACAATTACGCGAACGGCGAGGAGAACCGCGACGGCGAGAACAACAACGTCAGTTACAATTTCGGCGTCGAGGGCGAAACGACGAATCCGCGCGTTAACGAACTTCGCGGTCGACAAGTCCGCAACTTCCTGACGACGCTGATGTTAAGTCAAGGCGTTCCGATGCTCGTCGCCGGGGACGAAGCGCGCCGCACGCAACAAGGAAACAACAACGCCTATTGCCAAGACTCGCCGATTTCTTGGCTCGACTGGGCTCGCCTCGAAGAAAACGAGGATTTGCGTCGGTTCTGCGCCGCGCTGATTCGCTTCCGCCGCCAAGAGGCGACGCTCCGCCGACGCGACTTTTTCACCGGCCGCCCGCAAACGCCCGGCGAACTTCCGGACGTTTCTTGGTTCGACCCGCGAGGAGGCGCCGTCGATTGGGACGCCGCGCAACCGCCGACGCTGACCTGTCTCGTTTCGGCGATCGACGTCGCGAACGACCCGGCGTTCGACGCGGAATCGCGCCGTTGGGCGGCGACGATCGAAACCGGCGTTCCGTTCAATCTAATCGCCGAGGCGGCGCCGGAGTCGCGTTATCACGTCTTGACGATGTTCAACGCGTCGGCTTACCCGCAAACCTTTTATTTTCCGGCGGTTGCGAGACGCCCGGACTTCGAATGGCGAACGTTCGTCGACACCGCGGCCCCGTCTCCGCTCGACGTTTACCCCGACTGCGACGGCCCGACGCCGTTCGTTCGCGGCGCGCTGCAGCTCCCGGAACGTTCGTTGAAAGTCTTCGTTTGCGAATCGCGTCCGCAAGAGTCCGTCGTCCAACCGCGATTGCAATAACCGATTCCGCGTCGAGATTTCTTCCCGTTAAAAATCTCGACGTTTAACAACTTTCGCCGCGCGTTTGATTTCCATTTGACTTCAATAATCAAATTTTAATCGAACGCGCGACGTCTTCTTATTAACATTCTTAAACCAATGTTTGCTTTCCCGTATTCTTTGTTTTGTCGCCCGAAATTCGCCGCCGTTCTTTTCGCGACGTCGGCGTTTTGCGGGCCGAACGATTTCGCGTCGTTTTCCAGTTCTCCTATTTTCGCCGTCTTGCCCCGCTCCGCCGTTTTCGCGCAAGAGGAGGCGCCGGAATGGGACGCGCTTCTCGAACGCCGCGACGGTTGGCTCGCCGCCGACGGTATTTATTCGATCGAACTCGGTCGCGACGTCGCCGACGACCCCGCCGTCAAAGTCGACGCAACTTCGCCGACTTCGCCCGTCTCGCTCCAAACGCTCTTTATTTTCAGCGACACGTTCGGCGGTTCGACGCGCAACGACGGGCGCGACTTCGGCGAGCGAACGATGACGAACCATTCGTTCGCCGTTTTGACCGGAACGGCGCCGGAAGCGGAGAAAATCGACTTCTTTTGGCGACGCGACGCGAAAAACGGAGAATTTACGCCGATTAAAGAAATTCGCAAAGACGCGCAAAGAAAAAAAACTAACGAAAATAATCAAGAAACGCAAAACAGCGAAGCTCGACAAGGCTCCGAAGAAAAACAGGCGCGCCTCGCCGCCGTTTTAACGACGTTGAACGCCCTTTTCGCCGACGACGGCGCCGCCCCGACCGCCGAAAAACCGGAGCGTCTCGCGCCGCGCAACCCGCTCGGCGTCGACCGTTGGCTCCAAGACGGCGTCGTTTGGCGCGGTCGCGTTTGGCTTTCGGCGATTCTCGTCGGCGCCGCTTGGAAACCGGAGCGAATCGACGCGGTTTCGATCGGGCTCGACGCGGACGGCTCGCCCGATTTCGACGACGTTCGAATCGACGAAACGGCGCCCCTTTCGTTCAAAACGGAAACGGCGCAAGTCGTTTTCGGCGCGGCGATTAACGACGACGCGGACGACGGTTTCCTTTACGTTTTCGGCTATCTCGACCGTTTCGACGTCGGGAGTCGCAAAGACCTCGTCGTCGCTCGGGCGCCTCGCGAAAGTTTCGGCGATTTCTCGACTTGGCGTTACTTCGACGGGCGCGGTTGGTCGCCGAACGTCGCGGACGCGGCGCGCCCGGAAGCGGCGCTCGTCGAGCGGGTTTCGACGGAGTTTTCCGTTTCAAAAATCCCGAGCGGCGCGAACGCGGGCCGTTATTTGCTCGTTTACACGCCGGGCGTCATCGGAAACGAAATCGCGTTCCGCGTCGGCGACGCTCCCGTCGGCCCGTTCGGCCCGGAAACCGTTTTTTACCGCTCGACCGTTCCGCGAGAGTTCGAGCGCGGCGTCCGATGTTACAACGCGAAAGCGCACCCGACGTTCGGCGACGACGAAAAAATCCTCGTTTCGTACAACGTCAACCGCTTAGGAACGCTCGCTCGCCGTCCCGCCGAGTACCGTCCGCGTTTCGTTTGGCTCCGTTATTCGACGATCGACGCCGCGACGTCCGAGCAAGCCGCTCGCTCGACGCGCTAAATTTTGTCCCGAACGCCGTTCGTCCGGCGACGCTTCCGCGTTCTCCCGCTTCCGCAACCGGCGATAAAAAATCGCGCGGCAAAACGAAAAAAACCGTCCCGCCGCGCGAACGTTAAAACTTCGCGCTTCAACCGTCTTTACCGCAAGCAAGTTTTCGCGATTCCCGCGCGTTGCGACGAATCGCCGCTCCCGTTTCAAAACGCTTCCGCGTTCTCGCGCCGAGTCGCGCTCTCCCGCTTCCGCAACCGGCGATAAAAAATCGCGCGGCAAAACGAGAAAAACCGTCCCGCCGCGCGAACGCTAAAACTTCGCGCTATTACGCTTTACGCCGAAACGCTCAGGCTTCCGCGACTTGCTTCAAAATTCCGGCCAAAAGATCGACCGTCGTCTTGATTTGCTCGCGAGTATGCTCCGACGTCAAGAAGAAACGAATGCGCGCGTGCCGCTCTTCGACCGCCGGGTGCAGGATCGGGTGCGCGTTCACTCCGTTCAAGAAGAGCATGTGCGACGCTTTCAGGCAGTGAATCGAGTTCCCGACGATGACCGGAACGACGCCGGTGTCTTCGGCAAGCCCGACGTCCATCCCGTATTCGCGCGCCAACTTCTTGAAGTAAGCGCTGTTTTCGCGCAACTTAGCGGCTCGACCCGGCTCGCGTTGCAGGAGACGCAACGACGCGATCGCGGCGGCCGCGGCGGCCGGCGGCATCCCGACGCTGAACATAAACGCCGGCGCGGTGTACTTCAGGTACTCGACCAACTCCTTGCGACCGGAAATGTATCCGCCGCAACTTCCGAACGTCTTGCTCAACGTGCACATCCAAAGGTCGACGTCGCGACGGTTCACGCCGAAGTGTTCGCCGACGCCGCGCCCGGTTTCGCCGAGAACGCCGATCGAGTGGGCTTCGTCGACCATCAAAAGCGTCTTGTATTTGTTGCGAACGCGGATAAATTCCGGCAAGTCCGGGTAGTCGCCGTCCATACTGTACACGCCTTCGAGGGCGATCAGGACGCGGCGATATTTTCCGCGGTGTTGGCTCAAAATCTTATCGACGGCGTCCCAGTCCCCGTGCGGGAACGGACGACGACGCGCGCCGGAGAGGATGCAGCCTTGAACGATCGAGTTGTGCGCGAGCGAGTCGTGCAAAATAAGGTCTTCGGCGCCCATCAAGTGCCCGATGACGCTTTCGTTCGTTTGGTGTCCGCCGACGAAAACGATGGTGTCCTCCGTGCCGAGGAACTTCGTAATCTCGCCTTCCAACTCTTGGTGCAACGGGATTTCGCCCGCGACGATGCGGCTCGCCCCGGCGGTCGTTCCGTACGTCGCGACCGCTTCCTGCGCCGCCGCGACGACGCTCGGGTGCCCGGACGAGCCGATGTAGTTGTACGACGAGAAATTAATGTACTCTTTACCTTTAATCGTCGTCGTCGCGCCGGCGGCGTCTTCGTGCGGTTCGAAGAAGTGGCTCAAGCCCAAGCGGTTGGCCAGCTCGACTTTTTCGTGCATCGCGAGATATTCGGGGAATTTCGCGAAATCGTAGCACGACTCGTCGATTTCGTACGTTTTTTTCGTTTCCTCGACTTCGAAAACGCGTCCGCCGCCGAGGTGTTTGCGCACCGCGTCGACGACTTCGCGAGCGGTGAAGAGCGTCGGCAGGACGTGTTCCGGGAACTGACCGCCGAACCGGTCTTCGAGCGCGGCCAAGATTTCCATCCGCTCGAGGGAGTCGAGCCCCAGCTCGGTGATGTCGGAATCGATCGAAAGGTTGCGAGCGCGCTCTTTAGCGACTCGGTAAACCTCGTCCAAAACAATTTTGACCGTTTCTTCGTAAGAGACCGGGCCGCAAGCGCACGGCGCGTTTTCCGCTTTCTCGGCGCCTTGTTCGACCGCTTTTTCATCCGTTTTCGCGCCCGATTTCCCGGCGACGGAGAGGACGTTCGACATATCGCGGCGCGTCGCTTCCCAAGCGGAGGCGGCGTCGCCGGGGGCGTCGTCGCTTTCGTCGGCGCGGAATTTCCCCTGTTCGTCGACGTACAGCGGGTTTTCTTCGGCGCGGAAGGAGCCGAACCCGGTTTTCGCGCCGGTCGCCGGAGCGGTCGCCGCGAGCGTCGCTTCTTCAAGGGACCAAGACGCGATCGGCTCGAGTTCGCCGGCCAAGAAGGACGCTCGACACGCGTGCCGTTGCACCTTGCCGCTCGACGTTTTCGGAAGGCTGCCGGAGCGAATCAAGACGACGGCGTCGATCGGAATCTCGTGTTCGAGCGCGATCGCTTTGCGGATTTCGCTGAAAATTTGCGGCGCGTCCTCTTTCTTGAAACGACGCTCGACCTCTTGCACGAGCACCAGTTTTTCCTTGCGGAACTCGCCGATCATGAAGGCGCCGCCGTTGTTCAGACGCAAAAGCGGCGAGACGCGCTGCGCCGTCAGCTCGACGTCCTGCGGGTAAACGTTGACGCCGCGAATGATGATCAAGTCCTTAATGCGCCCGGTGACGAAGAGCTCGCCTTCGAGCATAAAACCGAGGTCGCCGGTGCGGAGGAACGGGCCTTCGTTCGTGTCGGCGATACGCGCGCGGAACGAGCGTTCCGTTTCAGCTTCGTTGCGCCAATACCCCTTGGCGACGCTGCCGCTTTTCGTCCAAATTTCGCCGATTTGTCCGTTCGGGCACTCGATTCGCGTCTCCGGATCGACCACGACGACGCGTTGGTCGACGACCATGCGCCCGCTCGACACGAGCGTCTTCACGCGAGCGCTTCCGGCGATCGAGTCGACCGCCTTCCCCGCCGCCAACGCGTCGGCGTCGACGTCGCGAGTAACGGGCGCTTGATTGACGGCGCCGCCGGTAACGAGGAGCGTTCCCTCGGCCAAACCGAAGCACGGGTAGAACGATTCGTACTTGAAACCGCAGCGTTCGAATTTTTTCGCGAACTGCTCGAGCGTCTCCGACTGCACCGGCTCGGCGCCGTTGAACGCGACCTTCCACGAGCTCAAGTCGAGCGTGTCGAGGAGCTCGTCCTTAATCGATTTGACGCAAAGGTCGTAGGCGAAGTTCGGGCCGCCGCTCGTCGTGCCGCGATAGTTCGAAATCGCCGCGAGCCAACGATACGGCTTCGTCAGGAACGACAGCGGCGACATCATAACGTTCGGGCAACCGCAGTACACCGGTTGAACGACGCCGCCGATGAGCCCCATGTCGTGATAACTCGGGAGCCAAAAAACGCCTTTGCTCGATCGCGTGTGCTCGAAGCCGGTTTGAATCAGCATCGAGTTGTGCAACATGTTCGAGTGCGACAACATAACGCCCTTCGGCGTGCCGGTCGAACCGGAGGTGTATTGGAAAAACGCGAATTCGTCCGGCCCGACCTCGGGATCCTTCCAGTCGTCCTCGAGACCGATCGGCATGTCGTCGGTCGCCTTCCACGGAATTTTTTTCAAATTCGGCGTTTCGTCGATAATCGTCGCGACACGTTGAAGCACGTCGCCGGTCGTCAGCGCGAGACTCGCCTCGGCGCTGTCGGAGATCGCTTGAATGCGAAGCATCGAGCGATTGCGACGCGGCGGATAAACCGGAACAGCCGTCGCTCCGGCGTAAAGGCAGCCGTAAAACGCGACGATAAACTCAAGCCCGGGCGGATAAAGAAGCAACGCCCGCTTTCCGCGCATATCGTTGCGTTGAAGCCACGAGGCCAACGCGCGGCAACGCCGGTCGAGCTCGCCGTAGGTCAGCGGAATTTCCGAACTCACGCCGTCCGTCAGATAAACGAACGCTAAGTCGTCCGGTTGAATCGCCGCGCGATAGCGCACCAAATCGACCAAGTTGGACGGACCAAAAAACGGCTGCGATTTATTGTCAAGCACGGAAAATCTCCAACGCTAAAAAACTTCGGGCAAACTCGGCTTTCGACGTTCAAAAATCGAAAATCGTTTCGTTTAACTACGTTCCGCGCCCCTAGAACGCGACGCGTTCTTTTCATCGACCGTTTGCGCGTTCCGACGCCGTAAAAATGCCAAAATCTTCAAAATTTCCGATAAAAAAGAAGCGTAAAAAAAAGCAATATCGGAAACGTCGGCGCTTTTTCGCAAAAACGAACGCGGAACGGCCGACTCGCGAAGAGTCGACGCGTTCCGCGCTTTCGCTTCGTTGAAAAACGGCGCGTTATTTATCGCCGCCGCGCGACGATTGAACCCGATTGGCGGCGTTCACGAGCGCGCGCAGCGTCGCTTCGAAAACGTCGGTCGAGGTCGCTTGTCCGCGCACGGTCGTCTTCGAAGCGTCGTCGTTCAAGAAGACGACGACCTCGCCCTGCGCGTCGGAGCCGCCGGAAACCGCTTCGATTTTAAAATCGTTCAACGCGAGCGGGAGTCCGACGATTTCGCGAACCGCGGCGAACATCGCGTCGACCGGGCCGTTTTCTTGCGTCGCCGCCGCTTTTTTCTCGACGCCGTTTTGCGACAGAACGACTTCGAACGTCGACTCGCTCCCGGAGGCGCAGCCGAGCGAATACGAAACGACTTCCCAGTCGCCCGCGGCGTCGTTCGACGCGTTCGGCGAAAGTTGGCGGTCGACGATCGCGATAATATCGGCGTCGAACACGTCTTTTTTCAGGTCGGCCAAGCGCTTGAACTCTTCGAACGCGGCGACGAGTTGTTCGGAATCCAGCTCGTACCCGAGCGACTTAATCCGAGCGGCCAACGCGGCGCGTCCGCTATGCTTCCCGAGCACGAGGTCGTTTTTCGCGAACCCGACGCTCTCCGCGCTCATGATTTCGTAAGTCGAACGCTCTTTCAAGACGCCGTCTTGGTGGACGCCGGACTCGTGCGCGAACGCGTTTTGCCCGACGATCGCCTTGTTGCGCGGCACTTTCAAACCGGTAACCTTCGAAACGACGCGGCTCGTCGGCGCCAAACGTTGCGAAACGATTCGCGTGTCGGCTTTGAAAACGTCGCGACGCGTCCGCAGCGCCATCACGACCTCTTCGAGAGCGCAGTTCCCGGCGCGCTCGCCGAGCCCGTTGATCGCGCACTCGATCTGCCCGGCGCCCGCCGCGAC
>JAFYQR010000137.1 GCA_017559825.1 Thermoguttaceae bacterium
GTTCGAAGGCGGGCCGGTTCGCGGGCCGCTCGGCGATTTGCGGGCGATTGCCGCTTGGGCGATTCGCGTCGGCTCCGGGACGGTTTCCGGGAGGGTTTCCAGGGCGACCGCCTGGCCGAACGGCGTCGGCGCCCGGTCGATTTCCAGGTCGAACGGCGTCGATTCCGGGACGAGTCGCGGGAATCGGCGTCAAGCCGCCGGGACGCGGGTTCGAGTTCGGACCGTTCGGGCGCAGACCTCCGGGACGGTCGCCGAGAAGGGGCGTCAAACCTCCGGGACGAACGGTCGGACGGTCGATTTCGGGGCGATTTCCCGGTCGATTCCCGGGATTATTATTCGGACGACGGCCGGGCGAGTCGATTCCGGGGGCGGGAGCGCCGGGACGGTAACCGGGCGGAGCGACGCCGGGAGCCGGAGAGCCGGGGCGATAGCCGGGGCGGTCGTTCGGACGAACTCCGCCGGGACGCCAAGCGGGAGACGCGGGAGGCGTCGGACGCGGCGGGCCGGGCCGATAGCCGGGACGCTTGTCGAACGGAACGAACGGGATTTCGCGTCCGCGTCCGCCGAAAATCAGTTCGAAAATCGGGTCGCGAGGCGGATTGACGAAAAAGTCGGGGCCCCACCAAGGATCGCGCGGACGAAAACGCGGGTCGACGTAACGCGGACCGGTCGGGCGGCGATTGAATCCGATGAAGAAATTCAAACGTCCGTTAAAGTACGAGAAGCCGAACTCCGGCGCGGCGCCCGGAGGCGGCCCCCAAGGATAGTATCGCGGCCAAGGAACGAACGACTCGACCCATACGCCGCTCCAAGGGCGGTACGTCCAAGCGCGGGAGGCGAAGAGTTCCCAACTCGGCTCGTAGTAAACCGGGACGCGGTAGTACTCGTCGACGTAATCGGCGTAGTAGGCGTTGTTTTCGTAGCGTTCGACGTAAACTTGAATCGCTTCGTCGTCGAGCGGGGCCGGGAGGTCGTCGTCGCTCAAAATCGCGATCCCGGCGTCGGTCGCGGCGGCGCTATCGTCGAGAACGTACTCGTTCGGAAGCGGCTTGACGAACTCTTCTTGGAGCGGGTGTTGGCCGAGCCAGTAAACGCGGCCGGTTTTGTCGTCGACGATCGCCGCGACGACGTCGAGCCGTCCGGCGCGAACCAAGTCTTGAACCGCCGCCGATTTGAGCAAAATCGTTTCGAGCGACTGCCAAACGATCGCTTCCGAGACGACGTTCGCCAGCTCGTAGCCCTGCAAGTCGGGATAGGCTTCTTTGGCGCGAGCGACGGCAGGGCCGACGAGGTTGTACGTTTTGAGGTCGTCAGGAACGGAGTCGTCGGTCGCGAGGCGTTGGTTGGCGGAGACTTTCGCCGCTTCCGCTTGAGCGCGTTTTTCGAGCGCGTCGAAGTTGCGGACGAGGTTCGAAACGTCGCGGCTCGGGTAATGGCCGAAGACGACGAGAAGCGGCGTTCGCAGGTTGAGGACGCCGTATTCGACCGCGGCCAAGTCGTCGGCCGCGACGGCGCCCGCTTTGATCGGCGTCATGTAGACGTCGCGGTCGGTCGTTTGCGTGAGGGCGTCCGGTTTGACCGGCATGTCGGACGCGTAAAGGATCGTCGCGATCGGGAAGCTCTCGGCGCCGCGAGCGAGGCGCGGCAACGCGTCGGCGGCGTCGGAACCGGCTTTCAGATAGCGGGCGTTTCCGGCGATCAGCTGGCGAATCGCGGCGTCGGCTTCGACGCCAAGATCGTCGGGAACGAGCGTCGAATCGTCGACGACGGTCTCGACGACCGTTTCCGCGACGAGCGTTTCCGCGTTCGGACCGGCCGGGAGGACGAGCTCCGAGGCGTCGTCGACCGGAGTTTGCGCGAACGTCGACGAAAGCGACGCGAACGCGACGGTCGCCGACGCTAAGATAAGAATAACGGCGCCGTTTGGAAATTTGTTCATAACGGGCTCCTTTTCGTTGTAAAAATAGGACGGGGGGCCGAGAATCGAGCGCGGCGTCGACGTCGGCGTCCTTCTATTGTAACTTTTTTTACCGCCGGCGCAACGGGCGAGCGGCGTTTCGAAACGAAATCGAAGCGTTTTTCTCGATTTTCTTCGTCGATTTTATCGTCCGACGCGGGAAAAACGACGACTTTGACGATTATTGGGGCGCGAGCGGCGCGAATATCGTTCCGCTTGGCGCGACGCGTTTTCCCCGTCGTTCTATAGGAACGCGATTCGAGCCGTATCGCCGCGATTTTTTCGTCGTTTTGAAGAAATTTTTTAAAGTTTCGACGAACTTTTGCCGGCGAAACGCGAAAATTTCGCCCCGCTTGACGTCGGCCCCTTGATTAATTCGTCGGATTCTTTAAAATAGGGAACGTCGCGCGTTGGGAAAATTTTTGAGGCGGTTTGGTTTCCGGCCTTTTCGAGCGCGCGGTTGAAAATATCGTCCCGTTATAATATCGTCCCGTTATATTGGGGGGCGGCGAGGAGGAAAAAATGGCGAGTCCTTTGATCATTAGCGTTTCCGGGTTGCGCGGCGAAATCGGCGCGACGCTGACGCCGGAAGTCGCGGTTCGGTACGCGTTGGCTTATTCGAAGTCGGTCGCGTCGGACGGCCCGTTCGTGATCGCTCGGGACGGGCGCCGTTCCGGTTCGATCTTTGCCGACGCGATTTGCGCCGCGCTGAACGCCGTCGGACGCTCGACGCTCGACGCCGGAATCGCCGCGACCCCGACGGTCGGCGTCCTGATTCGCGATTGCAAAGCGGCGGGCGGAATCCAAATTTCCGCGAGTCATAACCCGAAACAATACAACGGGTTGAAACTTTTCTCCGCCGAGGGACGCGTCGTCCCGAAAGCGGAGGGCGAGAAGGTCTTGGAAACGTATCGCGCGCTTGAAAACGGGACGGAAAGCGCCGCCGATTGGGTCGACGTCGACCGCTTGGGCGAACGAACGACGATCGAAGACTCGACGAAAGCGCACCTCGGCGCCGTTTTGAAAACGGTCGACGCCGACGCGATTCGGGCGAAAAAATTCCGCGTCTTGCTCGACTCGAACAACGCGTCCGGGAGCTTGCTCGGCAAACGTTTGCTCGAAGAACTCGGTTGCGACGTCGTAATTTGCGGCGAAACCCCGAACGGCGACTTTCTGCATGCGCCGGAGCCGACCGTCGACAACCTGCAAAGCGTTTTTGAAAAGATCGTCGAAGCGAAAGCCGACGTCGGGTTTTGCCAAGACCCGGACGCCGACCGCTTGGCCGTCGTCGACGAAAACGGGCGGTATATCGGCGAGGAATACACCGTCGCGATCTGCGCGAAAAATCGGCTTCAAAAGGCGAAAAAGAACGGCGAAACCGGTCCGTTCAACCTCGCGATCAACTGCGCGACGAGCCGAATGACGATCGACGTCGCGGAAAGTTTCGGCGGCGAGTGCTTCCGCTCCCCGGTCGGCGAGGCGAACGTCGTCGACCTGATGAAAGCGAAAAACGCGATTTTCGGCGGCGAAGGGAACGGCGGCCCGATCGACCCGAGCGTCGGGTTCGTGCGCGACTCTTTCGTCGGTATGGCGCAAATTTTGGAAGCGGCGGCTCGCGAAGGCAAGCCGGTTTCCGCGCTCGCCGACGAAATCCCGGGGTACTCCATCGTCAAACGCAAGCTCGACTTGCCCGAAGGCGGTTTCGACAAAGTCGTCGAAGCGGTCGCGGCGGCGTTTCCGAACGAAGAAAAGAACTTTGAAGACGGTTTGCGAATTGACTGGCCGGACGCGTGGGTTCTCGTGCGCCCGAGCAACACCGAGCCGATTTGCCGCGTCATCGCCGAAGCGCCGACAGACGAACGCGCGAACGAGCTTTGCGACCGCGTCGAAGCGTTGATGCAATAACGTCGGCGCGATAACGATAACGTAATAACGCGAAACGCCGAACGTAAAACGTCGGAAAATTGCGGGCGTTTGAAATTTTTGAATTTTGTTTGATCGGCGCGGTCAAATCGACCGCGTCGGTCGATTTTCGTAAACGTTTCGATCGTTCAACGGTCGGACGAAACGTTGGTAAATTGTTTTAGACAGGCGCTTAACGCGCTCGGGGGCGACGTTTATGAAAATTATGGTGGGGTGCGATCACCGCGGAATCGAGGCTCGAATGAATTTGGCGCAAACGCTTCGCGGCTGGGGGCACGACGTCGTCGAAGTGGGGCCGACCCCCGACAATCCCGCGTCGGTTGATTATCCGGACGTCGCCGCTCCGATCGCGCGGGCGGTTTCGGAGGGGACGACCGACCGCGGAATTTTGATTTGCGGAACCGGAATCGGAATGAGCCTCGTCGCGAACAAATTTTCCGGCGTCCGCGCCGCGCCGATCTTGGACGTCTTCACCGCCGAGCTGAGCCGCCGTCATAACGATTTGAACGTGCTGTGTTTAAGCGCCGATCTCCTGAACGCCGACGCGATGGCCGACGTAACCGAAGCGTGGCTCCGAACCGAATTTTCCGGCGAACCGCGGCACGCTCGCCGCTTGGGCCGCGTCGCCGAGATCGAAAACGAGCAAATCAAACTTCGGTAAAAAAAGCCGTCCTTTGAGTAGAAAAAGCGCGTCGCAATGTTGATTGACGCCCGCCAAAAGCGGGGAAATCGAACGTTAGACGACGTAAAATCGGCGAAGAGGAAGACCGTATGAAGCCTAACGAATATTGGAACGGGGCGACGTTCTCGCCGCAAGCGCGACGGGGCGGCGTTTCTCGCGTTACCATAGTAAATTGCGCGGGCGTTTTTGGGGGTTGGGCTCTTGGAAGTCGTTCGTGGTCGCGTTTATCGTCGTCGGGCTTGCGGCGTTGTTTCGGGGGATGCGCGGGGAACGCGACGAATGACGACGGCGCGGCGATTCCGGAACGTCGCGGACGAGCGACGCTCGAGCGTCCGAAAAGACGCGCCGGCGAAATGAAAATTTGTCGAGCGAAGCGGAGGGAAAACGATGCGTAAATCGTCGTTGGAACAAGAGTTGGCGAAAAACATTGCGAAAGCGTTCTTCAAGGGGCGCGGTCGTAAAGGCGGCTCGAAAAGCGTCGGCGGCGTTCTGCTTCTTTTGGTTTTGGTCGCGGTCGTCGCTTTTTTCGAAGGGCGCGACGGGCGTTTTGCCGACCTTCTAAACTCCGGCGGTTCGGGAACTTCGGCGCCGACCGCGTCGACGGAAGACGGGTTGCGAGCGGTGCCGGACGTCGAAAGCGGCTTCGTCGAGCGTTGCGTCGACGGCGACACGTTGATCGTGCGTTTTGACGACGGAACGACGGAGCGCGCGCGGCTGATCGGCGCGAACACGCCGGAAACGGTGAAGCCGAATTCGCCGGTCGAGCCGTTCGGCCCGGAAGCGTCGGCGTTTACAAAACGTCGCGTCGAGGAGGCGGGCGGGGCGATTCGTTTGGTCGCCGACGGCGATCGTCGCGACAAATACGGGCGGCGCTTGGCGTTCGCGTATTTGGCCGATTCGGAAATTTCGCTGAACGAAGAGCTTGTGCGACAAGGTTTCGCGAAGGCGCAAACGCAATACCGTTTTTCGTCGGAGATGAAGCGCCGCTTGGAAGCTGCCGAAGACGCCGCTCGCCGCGAACGTCTCGGAATTCATTCGCTCTAACGCCTTTAACAAAAGCGTTTGCGTTGGGCGAGCGCAAAAAAGAACCCGCGCCGAAGCCTTTGCGTTTCGACGCGGGTTGGCGTTTCTTGTCGACTTCCGCCGACTTCGCTTCCTTGGCGGTGGGAAGCGAAGTCGTTTGCGACAACGTTTAGCGGAGAAAGACGACGCGACTTAAAGACGACCGTTTAACGGAGCGCGTCGGTCGCTTTCTTGAGTCGCTCGGTTCGCCAATGGTCGACGGCGGCGCGAATCGCTTCGGCGTTGCGCGTCGAAATAGTGCGAAACTCGGCGCCGGGGTAGAGGTAAATCGACTGATCGGGAACGTATGCGTTCGCTTCGTCCCAAACGCTGTTGCAATACTCGTACCGCCCGAGGAGCGCGTAAAACATCCAACCGTCGAGGTTATATTCGAGCGACGCGCCAACCGGCCCGAACATATCGCCCGGCGAACCCGGCGCTTTTTCGCCGAAGCACGGTGTTGTGTAACAAAGCCGAATCGGGCGTTCGCGGTCTTTTCCTTCAAGAACGGCGAGATAGTCGGCGTTGTTCCAACCTTTGGTCCAAAAATGATTTGCGAACGGGCAGTAACAGTCGATATACGGCGCCATTTTAAGAACGCTTTCCGGCGACGCGCCTTCGATTTCGCCCGGATTGCACCAAACGCGAATCGACGCCGTCTCGGGATTTTGCTCTTTATTCGTAATAAACTGTTTAGCTAGTTCGACCCAAGCGTCCGCGGCGGCGTCGCCGGGCTCGTCCATAAAGCTCCAAGCCCAGTTGTCGCATGGGACGCCGAGGTCGGCGTATAACTTCGCGACGCGTTCGATATGTTGCGGCGAGACGTCGCCGTCGTTAAGGTGAAGGAAGAGGCGAATCCCGTATTTTTCCGCTTCTTTTTGCGAAACGAGCGCGCCGTTAATCGTGTTGAGGCCGAGCTTTGCGAACGTTTCCCAACAGGAGACGGTTTCGTAAGGCGCCGACCAACCGCCGACGTAAGGTCGCGGCGCGTCGCTTAAGTCGCCTTTGCGCGAAACGTTCAAAACAAACGTGTTATCGTCGTCGATTTGGAACGCGATTTTTTCGTCGCCGCTTTTCTTGTCGCCGTCGATCGTCAGCCAAATCCCGGCGGTTTGCCGCGGCGGGACGGTAAGCGTCGAGCGTTCCAAGAGTTGCGACGGTTGCCAACCGAACTCCGGCGAGAAGGAAAACGCCGGAACGCGCCAAGAGAGGAGGCCGGCCGGATCGTTCTTGATTTGCGGGCAAACCGTTATCGGCGCGTCGGTTGCGTTGCGAGCGAGGAGCAAAACGGTCTTGACCGATTCGAACGGCAGCTCGACGTCGAACGGCGCGAGGGTTTCGCCGCGTTTTGGCGCCGAGATGCGCGAGAAGCCGGCGAACGGGTCGTCAACGCGCCAAACCGTTAATTTCTCGTCGGTTGGGAAGGGGGCGATCAGCTCAGGCGCGCCGCGCTCCGGGGGCGTCCAGTCGAGTTTGTCGGTCGCGACGACGCAATCGACGCGGCGGTAAGTCAAACCCGGCCCGCCGTTTACGCTCAGCGACAACCGAACGTCGCCCGCCGGAAGGTCGAGCGTCAACGGCGTCCAACGAAAACCCGGCGACGTTTTATTCGCTTCTTCGTCGGCGCAAAGCTCAATTTCGCAAGACTTCGACGCGTCGGCAAGCGACTCGATTTTAATCCGGAAACGCGACAAGTAACCGGCGAGTTCCAAATAACGCGCCCAAAAGCGATAAGTTCCGGCTTTCGGGACGTTGACGACGCAAGTCGCTTGCGCCGCGCTGTCGCCGTAACTCGCGGTCAAAATCTTACCGCCGGACGCGTCGGCGCCGCCTTCGGCCCGCCAACCGTTTTCGAGTTCAAAGTCTTCCGCTTCAACGAGTTGTAAAAACGCGTCCTTGGGAAAATCGGCGATGAAACGCTCGATTCGAGCTTTCTCGTCGCGGAGTCGACGCGGCGTTCCAATCAAATTCGACGTCGGGGCGAACGCGACGAGCGACGCCAGGCGGCGCCCTTCGATTCCCGGAACGCGATATTCGGCTAAATCGGCGAAAAAAGCGTCGCGCCAAACGCTCCAAAGTCTTGCCAATTCGGCGTTTGTCGGTTCCGAAACCGGACGGCGGCGCCAAAGAGACGCGACTTTTTTCGCTTCGTCGCTAAGCGGCGACGTTCCGACGTAAACGCCGGTTCGTTTGTCGAAACGTCCGTTTTTCGGCCAAACCGGCTCGGCGAGCGGTTCTTCGGTCAGAACGACGGCGGCGACGCGTCGCGGCGCGAACGGCCCGTCGCAAATCGTTCCGGTCAAGGTGATTACGCGTTCGCCTTTTTCGAGCCAAACGGTCGGCGCGGACTCCCAAATCCAGCCGGTCGGCTCGTCGCGGCGCGTCGGGAGCGGATCGTTGCGACGGCCTGTTTCGGCGGCGTCGAATCGCCAAGAGAAGACGTCGCCGACGACGGTTTGCGTCGTATTGTCAAATTCGAAAACGCGCGGGTCTTCGAGTCGGAGAACGAAGGTGGAAGTCGTTCCTTGTTCGTGTCGATAGCGCGTCCAAATTCTGTAATAACCGGACTTAGGAACTTTTGCTTTGGCCCGCGCGAAGCCGCCGCCGTGTCCGGCCGGATACGACAGAACGTCCTTGCCGTCAACCTGTTCGGCGCTCCATTGGTTCGCCGGATAATTGAGGAAGGCGGATGGCGCAACCCAAATCGTCGTCGGCCTTTGCGGCGCGTTCGTCGGGCGTCCGAAAGCGTTTTCCGGTTGTTCGGCGAGGAGTCTGCGGCGGAAGTCGGGGTTTTGTCGCGCAAATTCGCAAAAATGGCGGAAACTCGTCGCGGTTCCTCCGAGTCGATCCCAATTTAGCTCGTTCGGCTCGTCGTCGAAAGCGGGAAGGGACGCGAGCGCCGTCAAGAGCAGCGAAAGCGCGGTAAAAAGCGTTAAGAAACGTCGCATTCTTATCTTCTTAGGCCGGAAAGGTTGCGCGTAAGCGGGGAAAGACGACGACGGCGAACGGAGCGGCGAAGCGTCGACGCTTTTATTGTAACGCGTCGGCGGAGCGTTTGCAACGTTTCGCGTCTAAAAAGATCGAGATTTTTAAGAATTTTCAGCGCGAGGGCGACGAACTGCGGCAAGAAAGAAAAAACGCTCGCGAAAAAAGGATTTCGCGAACGTTTTTGAAGCGCGTTAATCGTTCTTAACCGTTGCGAACGCAACGTTTGCAGGAGGCGCCGACGGCGCGCTCGCAGGCTAAGAGGCGATTAGTACATGCCGCCCATGTCCGGAGCGGCGGCGCCGGCTTTGTCGTCTTTCGGCATGTCGGCGACGAGCGCGTCGCTGGTCAGCATCAAGGAGGCGACGCTCGCGGCGTTTTGCAGCGCGGAACGGGTAACCTTCGCCGGGTCGATGACGCCCGCGGCGACGAGGTCTTCGTAAGTATCGGTCAAGGCGTTGTAACCGAAGTTGCCGGAACCTTCGCGAACTTTTTCGGCGACGACGCCGCCGTCTTTACCGGCGTTGCCCGCGATTTGCGTAATCGGAGCGGCGCAGGCGCGGAGGACGATGTTGTAACCGACGCTTTCGTCTTCGCCGAGCTCGGCTTTGACGACGTTCGACGCGGCGCGAAGAAGCGCGACGCCGCCGCCCGGGAGAACGCCTTCTTCGACCGCGGCGCGGGTCGCGTGCAGAGCGTCTTCAACGCGGGCTTTCTTTTCTTTCATTTCGGCTTCGGTCGCCGCGCCGACGTTGATCTTCGCGACGCCGCCCGCAAGTTTCGCGAGGCGTTCTTCCATCTTTTCTTTGTCGTAATCGCTCGTCGCGACTTCGATTTCGCGACGGAGTTGGGCGATGCGGGCCTTGATTTCGTCCGGGTTGCCGCCACCTTCGACGATCGTCGTCGAGTCTTTCGAAACGACGACGCTCTTGGCCGTCCCGAGGTCGGCGAGGGTGAGCGATTCCGGGCTGCGGCCGAGGCTGTCGAAGAGAACTTCGCCGCCGGTCAAAATGCCGAGGTCTTCGAGCATCGCCTTGCGACGATCGCCGTAACCCGGCGCTTTGATCGCGCAGATCTTCATGCCGCCGCGCAGACGGTTGATGACGAGCGTCGCGAGGGCTTCGCCGTCGACGTCTTCCGCGACGATGAGGAGCGGACGACCGCTGTTGACGACCGCTTCGAGAACCGGAATGAAGTCCTTAATGTTCGAAATTTTCTTTTCGAAGAGAAGGACGTAAGCGTTTTCAAGGACGCATTCCATTTTTTGCGGGTCGGTGACGAAGTACGGCGAGAGGTAGCCGCGGTCGAATTGCATCCCTTCGCACCATTCGACTTCCGTCTTGAGCGATTTGCCTTCGTCGACGGTGATGACGCCGTCTTTGCCGACTTTTTCCATCGCGTCGGCGAGGAGACCGCCGATTTCCGCGTCGTTGTTCGCCGAAATAGCGCCGACTTGCGCGATGCTCGTTTTGCTGTCTTTGACGGAAATCGCCATCTTTTGGAGTTCGGCGACGACGTCGGCGACCGCTTGTTCCATACCGGTCTTCATGTGGAGCGGATTGACGCCGGCGACGACCGCTTTCATCCCTTCGTTAAAGATCGCTTCGGCGAGAATCGTCGCGGTGGTGGTGCCGTCGCCGACGACGTCGCTCGTTTTCGACGCGACTTCGCGAACCATGCGGGCGCCCATGTTTTCGTAAACGTCTTCGAGGTCGACTTCTTTAGCGACCGTAACGCCGTCCTTCGTAACGAGCGGCGAGCCGAAGCTCTTTTGGATAACGACGTTGCGACCGCGCGGGCCGAGCGTAACTTTGACGGCGCGAGCCAGTTTCGAAACGCCGCGGCGGAGAGCTTCGCGAGCCTCTTGATTGAAAGCGATCATTTTCGCCATGGGTAAACTCCTTTTATGTCGATTTTGCTGTTTTTTAGGGAATAAAGCCGTCGAAACGTCCCCGCCTCGACGGCGCGCTAAGCGGGCGGGATCAGGAAATGATCGCCAAAATATCGCTTTCGCGCATCAGGAGGAATTCGTCTTCGCCGAATTTGAAGTCTTCGCCGGCGTAGGAAAGGAAGAGGACGCGGTCGCCTTCCTTGACGGTGAATTGGCTGCGTTCGCCGTTTTCGAGAACGCGACCGTCGCCGACGCTAACGACGACGCCGCGCGCCGGTTTGTCCTTCGCGGTTTCCGGAAGATAAAGGCCGCCGGCGGTTTGCGCTTCGGCTTCGTCGCGACGAACGACGACGCGGTCGCCGAGGGGTTGCAATTTCATACCGCAGCATTTTTCCGACGCGGCTTCGCCGCACTTTTTCTTGGCCATTTGGAACTCCTTAGGGGGTGTTGACGACGTCGCGCGATCTTCGGCCCCTCGACGGAGCGGAGAACGCGGCAAAATCGGGCGTTTGGCGAGTTTTCGGACGGAGCGGGACGTCGAAACGACCGCGCGTCGACGTCGGCAAACGGAAAACTCGACGTAAACGTTATAGGTTAAAAACGGTCGACGGCGAAACGTCGCGCCCATTTTTCAGCGCGAGCGGTCGGCGGACGTCGAAAACGAACTCCGCGCCGTCTGTCGCTTAATATAACGCAAGCGCGGCGCCAAAAGTCGCTTTCTTTTTAGCTGTACGCGAGAAAATCGGAAAAAACGCCGCTTTTTTTAATTTTTTTTCAATTTTGGGGGCGAATCGGGGACTCGTCGAGCGTTTTTTAAGCGAAAGACGACGCATGACGCCTTGAATCGGAACGGAGAGGCGAACGTTTCGCGTCATTTTGGCAGGCGACGAAGCGGAAGCGGCTCGTTTTTTGACTAATTTGACGAAAAAACGGAGAACGCTTTAGAACGGTCGCGCAAATTTGGCAGACGTCGTAGAATAGCGAAAACGACGAGAAAGGGAAAAGAGGATAACGACGAAAAACGTCGAGCGAGAAAACCCCGCTCGACGTTCGCCCCTCGCTTATTCGAGGTCGAGTTTGAATTTATTGTCTTTTTTCGCGATTTCGATTTCTTTCACGTCGGTTCCGGTCGGGCCGTACTTCGCGATCATTTCGGCGTATTCTTCCGGAACCGGGTCGGTTTCGGGGTTGCCGTTCCAATAAATTTTGACTTTGCAAGTTCCGGCTTTGACGCCTTTTTGCGAGGCGGTGTGGACGACTTCAAACTTGCCGCCGTCTTGGATTTGACCGAAGCTCGGGCGGCTGCCGTCGGACGGTTCGAACTCGACGCGGAATCCGGTCGGGATCGGCTTGCCTTGGTAGGTCGCGACGCCGGAAATCGGGACGAGTTCGTAAGGAGCTTTCGGGCCGCAACCGCTAACGGCGACGACGGCGGCGGAAGCGAGGGACGCTAAAAAAACGCGGCGATTCATAAGGATTCTTTCGTTATTCTATAATTCTATAGGGGGAAGGAATGGAAACAAGCGCGACGCTTGGTTTCGAACGGTTTCGAACGTCGCGCAAAACGGGAGGAACGAAAGGCGATTAGAAGAGCGCTTCGCCGCCGCCCGTGTTACTCCCGCCTTGACCGGCTTTCGCTCCGGCGCTGCCGCGGGTAAAGGACGCTTTATAAGCGTCGAAGTTGCAGGTTTCCGAAACGTAACGGACGCTGCCGTCGGCGAGGGTCGCGTTCAAACCGCCGGGGTGGAAAGAACGCGGCGTGCGGGTCGTTTCGTGATAGGTCATGCAGTTCGGGACGATGTCCATCACGTTGCAGTGGGTGAAGAGGCCGTAGCCTTCCGACCAGTGGCCGACCAAAATGAACGGGTTCGCGCCCTTGCTTTGCTTCGACGCGTTCGGAAGCGTAACGCTGGAAAGTTCGAGCGAAAGGAATGTGTGCGAGGTGCCGTCGGTGATCGATTGCATACCGCAACCGCTGTTTTGCCAGAAGAGGCCGAGGAGCGGGCCGCGAGCGCTCGCCGGGTCCGCTTTAATCGGCGCGTAACCGTCGGTCGAGGTGCGTTCCGGGAGTTCGGCGGCGCCGTTGACGCAGTAGTCTTTTTGCGAGCCTTTCAAACCGGATTGCGGGCAAGACGGACAGCAGAGGTAAGACGGGCAGTTCGAACCGGCTTCTTTGTTCGCTTCGTCGCCGCAGGTTCCGCCGCTTTCATGGCCGTAGTTGCCGAGTTCGACGTAGCTGGCGTAAGCGCGTTTCGTGAAGTCGACTTTTTCGTAGAGCGCGTTTTGTTCCATAAACGGAAGGACGAACGCGGCCCACCCCATCATACCGTGGTAAACGCCGCCCGCTTCGCAGGTTTTGCCGGTGCCGAGAAGCGACGTGCCGTTTTGGCCGTTAAAGAAGGTGTTCCCCGGCGGGAAGCAGTTGTGCGTGTCGTGATAGCTGTGCATCGCCAAGCCGATTTGCTTCATATTGTTTGTGCATTGCATACGACGCGCGGCTTCGCGAGCCGCTTGAACCGCCGGGAGAAGCAGCCCGATCAAAATCCCGATGATAGCGATGACGACGAGGAGCTCGACGAGCGTGAACCCTTTTTTACGCAGGTCGTCTCTTTTCTTTAGATCAATATTGCGGTAAAGTTGTCCGGACATGATTGCCTTTCGTTGTGAAATTTAACGGGAAAATTAATCGAAAGCGCGAAACGACGGACGTCGAAAATTATTTGACGCGAAACCGACGAACTCCGAAAAGGAGCTTAACCGCGTCGACGACTCGCCAACGCTTAGAGACGGCGCCGCGAGTTTTGAGTTTCCGTCCTTCGTTTTATAGCGTTAATTTTATCCGACGCTCAAAGCGAAGTCAAGCAAAATCCCGACAATTTGCGCGATTTTTAAAAAATTGTCGCAAGTTCTCTTCGTCAAAATTTTGACACGAGCGACGCGAAGGCGGGAAACGCGCCGTTCAAGTTGAGTTATGGGGCGGGATTTCGCGCGTCGTTGATTTTGTGAAATAATCGAAAAACTTTCTCGTTTTTATTTATAGTTTGATTGGTTAAATTTTTTCGTCTATACTAATTTTACGCGATGTTTACAAAGAGATCGGGTAAGATTTCAAAACCTAATTGCGCGCCTTGGTCTATAGAGCTTAGGACGGCGATTATTAAAGACTGCGGAAGGAAAGGAGCGAACGATGAGTTCTCAAAACGAAAATACCGTTACGTTAGAGTCTTTACGTTCTTTCTTTAGAAAGATTTATTTTGGCGAGAACGAAAATTCTGGAACAAGCGCCGGGTTGACGACGAAGGAACGCGTGGATTTGCTTTTTCAAATGGCGCACGAGTATCGCAATCTCTTTTGCCACGAAAACGAACTATTAAATCAAAGAAAGTGTATTTTGGGTCGATGCAAACGTTGCTTTGCACGACGTATTTTTCTATTTTTTACGAAAAGAATTCGCGACCGTATGGATGGCGGGGTTTTTGTGGACGATCCTCTGCGTAGGCGGCATAATCTCCACTGTTCGTTTTCTTCGATTATTGCATCACGGGGAGCAAGCTAAGCGTTTTTTACGTTTTCGTTATCAAGCGTTTCTTGAATTGTATTGTTCCTGCGTATTGTCGAGGGAAGAGCAAGGAGAGAACGCCGAAAAGAACACGGCGCGTTCTTACGTCGATATTTCCGCGTCCTTGTCGCCGTTTTTCCGCCGATCGTTGGGTTGGCGAAACAGCATGAAAACCTACGCGTTACGAATGAAAACGCCGCTGCGCAGAACAATAATATTATTTTAGATTGTTCGAAGAGTTGCTCGGACATGTTGGTGCAGATAAACGAGGGGCCGATATCGACGAAAGGCGATAATTACTGGTATTTCGATTATCGCTCGGAGTCGAAAAAACTGCAGAGAATTCATAACATGTTCTATGGTAAAGATTTGCAGCGCTGTTGCGGGTGGATATTGTTCCTTTGGTGGGGAACATTATTAGCGTTTGCCGGGAAGAACATGCTAAATCTACTCTTAAAAAACGACCTTAGTTCGAAAGAGATGGGAATATTTGCGTTAGGCGTGATGTTATTGGGCCTCGTTGTTTGGGGGGCGATTGTCGGCGTAAATCGATTTTTAGTAGGCGCGAAGCCGAAGCAAACGGTTTCGAAGTCGTAATCCAACGATGGTTTTTAAAGCGTCGGACGAAAACGTCTCGACGCTTTTCTTTTGGGCGGGCGCGGCGAAGACGTTTCGGGGGTTACGCGCCTTTTTCGTTTTGCGCCGATTGGCGGAGCGCGGTCGACGAAACGTCGTCTAAAAACTCTTCCGGCGGGACGAAGTCGCAAAGCGCGCGGAGTTTTTCCGGGAGCGGGAGCGATTCCGGCTCGACGACGGCGCCGTCGATTTTGCGCGCGAACACAAGGAATTTCGCGCCGAGCTCCGTTAAGCGTTCCAAGACGGCGTCGCGTCGCGAAGTCGAGCCGTTCTCGTACTTTGCGTCGCCGATCCGAACGACCGAATCGGTTCCGAGCGCGAACGTCGAGCCGGGGAAAAGCGCCGCTTTTTCGACGAAGCGCGGCGCGTTCGTCGCCCAAATCGGAACGTTCGGCGCTTCGCTTTGAAGCGCTTTAACGCGTCGCGAAATTTCGAGCGCGTCGAGCGACGGTTTGTCGACGTTGCGAACGGAAAGCTCGAACGCGACCGGAGCGCCGGTCTTTTCGGCGGCCAATTTCGCGACGCGGCGGTGCGCTCGGTGCGGCGGATTGAACGAGCCGGGGTAAAGCGTTTCGGCGGTTTTCGTCGCATTGGGAATGCTAGAAACGTTGGGAGCGTTGGGAGCGTTGGGAACGTTGGGAACGTTGGGAACGTTGGGAACGTTGGGAATGTTGTGGGAAGGCCTTGTCGAATCTTGCGTTTTAGTTGTTTGCGGCGACGGCGCGAAGCGAATTGCGTCGACTTTTTCGGCGGCGAAGCGGAGCGCGGCGATTCTCGGGAACGGGAGCGGAAACGCCGTCGAATCGAGGTTGAAGAGGAACGCCGAACCGACCGCGTCGAGCGTCGTCCAAGAAATCGACGCGACGTCTTTCGGCGTAAGCGGCAGCAACGCCGACGGCGGAATCGGCGCTGAAAACTCGCGCCAAGCTGTCGAAGCGAGGGACGGAAAGCGCGCGTTTTCAAAAGTTTCGGCGTTGAATTGGAAAAGAGCGCCGGGATTGGCGGAGGACTCGGCGTTGAACGGGGGGAAATCGTTGAAATTTGCGGGGGCCTCGGCGGTGTTTGCGGGCGCTTCGTCGAACCCGAGCGCGGCGGAACGGTCGACCGCGTTCTCAGCGGCGAAAAGTAAAACCGTCAAAATGAAGTCGGCGGCGAGGCGTTCTTCCGCGGCGCGGTCGCGGGCGCCTTTGTCGAGCGTCAACGTCGCTGAAAACGTTTCGAAAAGCGTCTCGACCGCGCAAAAAATCCGGTGTTCGCCCCGTTTCGGACGGTCGGAGACAAGCGCCGCCGTCGCGCCGACCCCGACGAGGTTAAACTCGGAAAAATCGAAGTTTTTGATTTTTTGATTATCGCTTTGTTTTTCTTGGCTTGTTCCTGAGCGCGGCGAAAACGGGACGGCTACGCCTTCGAAGTTTTTGATTTTTTGGTTTTTGTTCAAATTTCTTTGTTGTTTCGCCGCGGCTAAATTTCTCGCTCGACGCAACGCCGCCGACGCCAGCAGTCGCGCCGTTCGCTCGGACGCGTAATTTTCGGGACGGAAACCTAAAAACGCGTTCGTCGCCTCGAGAGAGTAGGGAATCGTCGCCTCTAAAAAAGACGCCGACGCGCCGGGAAGAGACAAATAATCGGACAAAAACGCCGAGCCTCCGCCGGAAATCGAAAAGACGCCGCGCCAAGGCGTCTCGCGGAGGCGACGGAAAGCGGCGAGTCGGGCGGTCGAACGGCGATCGGCGGAGACGGACATGGCGATTCTAGCGATAAAAACGGGTTTGATTTTTAGAAAACGGCGGCGTTAATTAATTCGGAGGCGCCCGCTCGACGAGCGTCGTCGGTTTTATCGGCGTTTTGGCCCAAATATATTAATGGCGATAACGGCGAGAAACTTGACGCGCTTGAAATTTTTGGAAGACGGCGCGGCGACGCTCTTGGGGGAGGTGAAAATTAAAGGGAAAACGTAGGACGGAAGAACGTTTTCGCGTTTTTTCTCGATTTTTCGACGATTTTGCGAAAATTTCTTTGACTTTACGTTTTCGAGCGGTTACAATAGGGCTTTCTTCCGAATTTCGGCGACGTCGAACTCGGCTCGCGAACGATTCATTTTTTCGAGAGGTCATCATGAGCAAAAAGACGCAAATTTCTCGACGCAAGTTCATCGGCGCGGCGGCGGCCTGTTCGCTTCCGCTTTTCATTCCGGGGCGCGTTCTCGGTAAAGACGGTCATTTCCCGCCGAGCGAAACGATCAACGTCGGTTTGATCGGGCTCGGAACGCGACGCAGCAACGTCGGGCATCGTCCGGGCGCCCGTTTCTGCGCTTACTGCGATATCGACACGCGCCGTCTGCCGAAAGAAGAAAACGGCGTGAAAACGTTCCAATATTATCAAGAAATGTACGATATGCCGGAACTCGACGTCGTCTCCGTCTCGACGCCGGACCACTGGCACACGCGCATGACGATCGACGCTTGCAAAAAAGGGAAGGACGTCTACTGCGAAAAACCGCTCACGTTCTCGCTAATGGAAAGCCGGCAAATCGTCGAGGCGGCCCGCAAGTACGACCGCGTCGTTTCGAGCGGTTCGCAACGCGTTATGGAAGACTACGGCCACTATATGGCGCCGATTATTATGTCCGGCGCCATCGGCGAAGTCAAAGAAATTTACGCCGGTTGCGGCGGCGCGCCGTCGGAACGCACTTACGATCCGGAGCCTTGCCCGAAGGAACTCGACTGGGACGCTTGGGTCGGCCAAGCCCCGTATTTCGAGTACAGCAAACGCGCGATCGACCCGATGACTTGGCGCTATAACACGGCGTTCGGCACCGGCGGTCTCGGCGACTGGGGCGGCCACAACTTCGGCGGCGCTCTCTATTCTTGCGGGATGGACCACGTCGCGCCGAAAGAAGTCTTCGCGCCGCATACCGAAGAAAACCCGACCGACGGCGCGATGATCCTGATGGAAAACGGCGTCAAATTCTACCACTCCGGAGGCGGCGGCATCCGTATCGTCGGGACGAAGGGCGAATTCGTTCACGGCGCGAACCCGCAGCTTCGCCCGTTGAAAGCGGTGAACGTGCGTCGTTACAGCGGCGGCGCGGACAACATCGCGGACGACTTCCTCTATTGCGTCCGTCATCGCACGCGTCCGTTCCAAGACGTTTTCTACGGCGCGAACGTTTCTGACTACGGCCACATGTGCATCATCGCTTACAAACTCAAACGCCATCTCGTTTGGGATAAGGAAAAAATGGAATTCGTCGGCGACCGCGAGGCGACCGCGATGGTTTCGAAGGTTCAACGCGCCCCGTATCAAATCGAAGTTTGAGCGCGGCGAACGAACCCGTTTGAATAAATTGAAAATCGAAACTGGAAAGAATAAAAGGTTGCATACGATGAAAAAATATTCGATTATGTTGGCGCTCGCGTTGGCGCTCGGTTCCGCGAACGTTTACGGCGCCGACTTCGGCGATTTGCTCGCTCGCTTGAATTCCCGCGACTTCTCGGCGGAACGCGACGTCGTTACCGGCAAGGGCGGCGTTTACGTCGGCGAATTGGTCAACCCGCACTCCGAAACGCCGATGTTTAAGGCGCGCGACGAGTACCGTCAAATGATGTTCGACGCGCAAAAAGCGAAGGACGCCGCGAAGATCGCCGACCTCTGCGCTTTCGCCGTCGACGCGTTGAAAGCGGACGTCTCGGACGAAACGAAGGCTTGGCTCCTCGAACAGCTCGGCGTTATCGGAACGGACGCGCAAGTCCCGGCGATCGCCGAATGCTTGAAGAGCGACAAACAACGCGTCGTCGACGCGGCCGCCGCTTCGCTCGCGAAAATCCCGGGCGACGCCGCCCTGAAAGCGTTGGAAGCCGCGAAGGATATTCCCGCCGTCGCCGCCGCGCTGACCTGCCGCAAAGCGCCGATTTTCGACTTCGAATCGGTCGAGCCGAGCTGGCCGGCCGCCGTCTCGAAAGCGTCGGACGCCGACGTTGAAAAATGGCTCGCGAAGTACGACGAATTCGACGACTGGACGAAAGAGCAAACGCTCGCCGGGCTGACCGCGCGCAACGATAAAAAATACCGTCCTTACGCCCTCAAAGCGTTGAAATCGGACTCTAAAGACCTGCAGCGCGCCGGTTTCGTCGCGCTCGAAAAGATGGCGACCGCCGAAGACGCCGCTATTTTCGTCGAGTGGTTGGGCAAAGACCGCGGTTTGGCCGTCCGTTTGGCCGGGTTCGTCGTCGCCGACGGTTTCGACGACGCGCTGATCGACGCCCTCGGCAAAGCGGCGAACGACGAACAATTCGGCGACTTGGTTACGATTCTCTCGAACCGCGCCGTCGACGTGCGCCCGGCGATCTTCGCGAAGACGACCGCCGCCGAGTGCCCGAACCGCCTCGCGCTGATGGAACGCGTTTGCAAGCTCGCGACGACCGACGATATGCCGCAATTGCTCGAATCGGTCGCTCGTTTCCCGCGCGGCAAAGAACGCGACGCGGCCCAAAATCTCGTCGCCGCTCTCTGTTCGAAAGACGCGACCTCCGTTCTCGCGTTGGCCGACAAAATGTCTCCGGCGTTCGTTTATCCGATCGCCGCTCGCGTCGGGGGCGACGCCGCGAAAGCCGCGATTGAAAAAGCGCTCGACTCGAAGGACGCGAACATGCGAGCCGTCGGTTTGACCGCGCTCAACGTTTGGGCGGACGGGCAGTTCGTTCCGAAAATGGAAGAGATTCTGAACTCGAACGCTTTCGCGCCGCAACAAAAGATCGCCGTTTTGCGCGCTTACATTCGCGTCGTTTCGCTTCCGGACGACGAAATCGGAATCAAGTTGACCCGCGAAGAAAAGCTTGCGAAGCTGAAGGTCGCTTACAAGGGCGCCTCCCGCGTCGACGAAAAGAAACTCGTCCTTTCTCGTTTGGCCGCGAACCGCTATGAAGATTCGTTCAAGTTCGCGATCGAATGCGCCGCCGACGCCGTCGTCGCCGAAGCCGCTTACGAAGCGATCGTCGCGCACGCTCACGACACGATTCTGCGCAAGAGCTTCCCGGAACTTGCCGAGAAGGGGTTGAATATCGTTATCGAAAAGAGCGCGAACAAAGACTTGGTCGAACGCGCCAAGACGTACACAGGCCGCATGGAATAACGTCCGAGCGCCTCGCTTGAACCGCTCGGCGAGTAGGCTCGAGCCTTTCGCGACCCGTTCTCTTCGCAAGAGGAGAGCGGGTTATTTTTTGGTAATCTGCGTAAAATAGATAAACGGTTCCAATGGAGGCGAAAATGCAGGCAAAAACGCTTTCTAGCGACGTGTTCGCGTTGGGGAAACAGTAACGAAACTACCGAAATTTACGGATAAATTTTGAAAAAAGTTGAAAAGACGCTTGAAAAATTTGGGGCGCGAGTTTATAATGACAATAATCGTTGGATTCCGAGAGGACTGGTCGTTGATATTGAAACGCTTGGTCTTTTTGGAAACGATAATCGGACATTTCGTTGAGGCGACGCTTGCGAGACCTCGACGGACGACGCTATAAAGTTGGCGTCGATTAAGGGCGGCCTTCGAAACGGCCGCGGCGTTCGACGACGGACAGATTCGGAGTCGCGGCGCGGCGGAGGCCGGCAACACTAGCTAGTTTTTTAAAGGATAGAGCAGAATGAAATCTCTCTGGAAAAAGAGCGTTCGATCCCTGCGACTCGAACAACTGGAAAACCGCGAACTCCTGTCGGCCACGACTTGGGAAAACGCGATGCAAGCCGACGCCGCCGTCGCCGCCGAAATGTCGGCGACGCTCGCGGACGCCGCGTACGAACCGATCAGCCTCGCCGCGCTTGAAATGAAAGAGGTTTACGTCAACTTCGCCGGCGAAGACTCCGACGCGAACAACGATAAGGTTTCCTTGCGCGAAGCGGTCGGTTTGGCGGCGGACGGCGGAACGATTTATATCGCTAAGGAATTGGAAGGCAACGTCGCGTTTACCCTCGATTCCACGCTTGAAATTAGCAAGTCCTTGACGATCCGCGGCGAAGGCCGTCTGACGATTCAAGGCTCGACGGCCGACAGCGTCGTTAAAGTGAACGGCGAAGATATTACGGTCGTCTTCAGCGACTTGACGATTACCCAAGGCGTCGAAAGCAAAGCCGCCGCGACCGAATTGACTGCCATGGCCGCGAAGGGCGGCGCCGCGTACGTCGCTAATGGTTCCGCGAAGTTCGAAAACGTCGATATTACGGGCGTCGTCGCGAGAAGCGGCGCGGGCGTTTACGTGGAAGCCGACGCGAGCCTTGATTTTAACGGCGGTTCTATCGTCGGCGCTTACGCTATCGCGACGCAAGCCGGCGACGACGCGGACGGCCACGGCGGCGCCGTTTACGCCGTCGACGCGAACGTTGCGCTGAAACAAACCAATATTGCCGACAACTACGCCTCGAACTACGGCGGCGCCCTTTACTTCGCGGGTACCGGCGACCGTTCGTTGACCAACTGCTTCGTGGTCGAGAACGAGGCGAACTTCTACGGCGGCGCGCTCTTCCAAGCGAGCGGTAAAACGACCTTTACGAACGCCACGATCGCGAACAACGTCGCGCTCCAAGGCGGCGCCGGCTTGCACGCCAACGGCGAGCTCGTTCTCAACAAATCTCTCGTCGTCGGGCATGAGTCGATGGGCTTGGCGGCCGACATTACCGGCAACCCGTCCCTGAGCACCGACAACGGGTTCCTGAGCGAAGCCTATAGAACGACCGGCGACCCCAACCAACCGGGTTTCGTTAGCGACGGCGAACCGGGTTTCGATAGCGACGGCAACTATAATCTCGCCGTCAATTCCCAATACGCCGGTTACGGCGTTCTTGAAGCCGCGTCGACGGTCGTTACCATTCTTGACGACGTCGTCAACCCGCAAGACGGCGAAATCTCCCTCCGCGAAGCGCTCGCGTACGCCGAAGCCGGCGCGACGATTACCTTCGCCGACTCCCTCGCGGGCAAAACGCTTAAGTTGAACGAAGAACTCGTCGTCGACAAAGCCGTCCAGATCAACGGCGCGGGCGTCGTTCTCGACGGGCAAAACGCGACGCGCATCCTTACGATTAACGCCCAAGGGGGAACGGTTGAAATTTCCAACCTGACCTTCCAAAACGGTTTCGCCGGTTCCGCCGACAATGTGCTCGGTCTCTTCTCTGGGGAAACCGGCGGCGCGGTTTATGTTGGAACCGACGCGACGTTTACCAACGTTGCGTTTAAAAACAACGTCGCCGGCGCCGGCGGCGCGGTCTTTGTCGACAATGCGACCGCGACGTTTGAAAACGTTGTCGCCACGGGTAACGCGGCGTATTACGGCGGCGCGATCGCGATTTACGGAGAAGACGCCAAGGCGATCGTCGGCGGTTCTCTTATCGCGGAAAATACGGCTTACGACGGCGCGGTTTACGCCTTGGGCGGCGCGTTCGATATTTCTAACGCGACGATTACGAATAACTGGACGACCGCTCCGAACGCGGCGGCCGGTATTTCGGGCGCGGGCGCTACTTACGACTTGGCCTTGAGCGACTCGATCGTGGTCGGAAACTATGTTCTCCATAGCGACGGCGCAAAATCGGAAACCGTGGCCTCCAATTATCTCCCCAACGGTTCCGCGAGCGCGAAAAATACGCTGTCGACTTACGACTTCGGCGCCGGCAACCTCGTCTACGACGCGAACAAACCGCTCTTCAACGACGACTACACCCTCGCGGTCGGTTCGCAAGCGTTGCAACTCGCGAAGAACGGCGTCCAAATCGGCTACCATAAAGACAGCGATTACGAAGATCCGACCGCGTTCGGGGAAACCTTCGTCGTCGACGCGCTGGAATCGGACCCGACCGACGGCAAGCTCTCGTTCCAAGAAGCGATCAAATACGCCAACATGGGCTACGGCTCCGCGACGATCAAATTCGCCTCCTCGCTTGCGGGCGCGACGATCGACATGACGGGTCTCGAAATCGCCCGCGCCAATGTCGATATCAACGCGAAAAACGTCGTGTTGACGGGCAAAGTCGTCGTCAACGCAAGAACTTCCTTTACCGCCGCGAAATTTGAAGGCGCGGAGATCGTCGCGAACGCCAACGCGAGTTTCTCCAACACGGAATTCGACGCCGATACCAAAGTCGTCGCGAACGCGACTTCGACGACCTTCAACTGTTGCTGGATGTACGGTTCCGTTACGGCGAACAGCGGAACTTTGGGGCTGCGCAACGTGTTGTTCGCGGACGATTCCGCTTTCAACGCGACCGGCGCCGTCGCCAAGTTCTACAACGTTACCTTCGTCGGCAAGGCTAGCTTCAACGGCGGCGACGCGAAATTCCTGAACTCCATCGTCGACGCTAAAGAATGGAACCTGGCGTACGACGCGAAGGTCGAGGCGTACAACACGCTGGCGACCTTCGACGCCGAGACCTTCGACGACCAATGGACGTATGTTGACAATCCGGAATATCTCGTTTACGACGCGACCAAACCGCTCTTCGCGGACGGCGACTACCACCTCGCGAACTACTCGCAAGCCGTCGACCGCGGTAACGCGGTTCTCGAGGTCGACGGCGTTAACACGGTCGTTACCGGCGCTTCCCTCGACGGAACCCCGCGTCCGATGGTAACCGGCAAGTTCGACCTCGGCGCCTACCAAAGCGCTTGGGAACGCGTCGAGCTGATCGTCGACTCGATGGACGACGTTACGTTGAATGACGACGGCAAATACACCTTCGCGGAAGCCCTCCGCGACGTCAAAGCCTATCTTGAAAACAACGAAGGTTGGGGCGACAGCGCGACGATCAAATTCGCCGCCGACCTCGGTACGATCACCTTCGCCGAATTGGCCGCCTACGACATTCCGGCCGGCGTTACGTTCGACGGCAGAGGCCGCCTTGAACTCGTGAAAGTCGAAGGCGTCGAAGACAATCCGGAAACGCCCGAAAACGAAACGGTCGTCGCTAAAACGCTTGTCCTCAACGGCGTCAATCTCGCGAACCTGACGGTCGTCGGCGACGTCGAAGCGACCGGCGCGACTTTCGAAAACGTCGAAATTACCGGCGACGTCAAAGCGACCGACGCGACCTTCAAAGACGTCGAAATTACCGGCGCGGTTACCGCTACCAAGGCGAACTTCAACGGCGGTTCGATTACCGGCGACGTCGAAGCCGACGGCGCGAACTTCAACGACGGTTCGATTACCGGCAACGTTAATGTTGGCGCCGGTGCTCAAAAAACAACTTTCAAATCCGTCGAATTCTCGGGCGATGCGGACGATGTTATCAGTGTTAACGCCGAAGTTGAATTTGACGATTGCGTTGTCAAGAACACTCTTGAAGTCTTGGTTTCCGCCGACGTTGAGTTTACCGGCGGTAAACTGGCTGGTTACGGCAACGTTACGATGTACGGCGGGAAAACCGTCTTTACGAATGTCAACGCGTCTGAATCGAAGTCCAGCAATATTTTCGCCGTCATGGGCGGTGAGGCGGTCTTCGATAAATTGGTCGCCGTGGGGGTTCATTACGACGTGATTACCGTTTGTTGGAATGGTAAAGCGCACATTAAGAATTCTCTTATTTCCGCGTCCGATGGTCGCAACGGCGCCAATGGCGTCGCGCTTCTTCAAGGCGGTTCCGCGGTGATCGAATACTCCACGATTTGGAACTGCTACGACGAAAGAACGAACGTTTACGGCGTTAACGTCGACGAGGGTTCGAAGGCCACGATCAAAGACTCGATCGTCGACAACGTCCACGTCGCTTCCGAATGGATTGACCCGATTTACGACGCTGAAGGCGAGCTGGTCAAAGAGGGGCGCTGGGACTTCCTCGGCACGGTTGACGGGGAAAATGTCTTGTCGAAGACCGATTTGACGAAAGACGGCGCCAACGTTAACTCGTATTTGCCGTACGACTCCAATAAACCGCTCTTCGTGAACGATGTGAAAGGCAAGGACGGCGATTATACCCTCGCGCCGTACTCGCAAGCTCTGCGCGACGGCGTCGACTTCGGTTACGCCGACAGCGAATACGACGTTCCGTCGTTGACCGTTACGACGGAACTCGACTCCTCGGCGGACGACGCGGAAGGCCTTAAAGACGGCGAAACCTCGCTCCGCGAAGCTCTCATGAGCGCGTACTACGGTTACGGCGACGGCAAAACGATTACGGTTAATCTCGGCGGCGCGATCATTGAATTGACGGATACGTTGACGATCGCTCAAAACGTTGCGATTACGGGCGCCGCGATCCTTGAAGGCGCCGTCGTCGTCGACGCCGACGCGACTTTCGACGGTCTGGACTTCGCGAACGGTTCGTTTACCGCGAACGGCGAGGTCAAAGTTGATAACGCGACCTTCTCCAACGTCAAAGTTAAGGCTGATGGACCGCGCGCCGATTTCAGCGACGCGAAGTTTGTCGAGGGATCCGCCGTTGAGGTTGCGAACGGGAGCTTCGTCCGTTCGCTCTTCGCGGGCGCCGAAACCGCGATTACCGTCCTCGACGGCGCGAGCGCGAACTTCACGAACGTTACGTTCGCCAAAAACACGAAGGACGTCCACGCTCCGAACGCGAAGGTCGTCTTCAAGAACTCCATCGTCGCTCACGACGACGCGAACAAACTCGAAGCCGGGATCGTCGAAGCCGACTACACCTTGTCGGCTACGAAGCTCGACGGCGAGAAAAACGAAGCCTATCGCGACTACATCCCGCTCTTCGTCGACACGCCCGACTTCGCTCTCGCCGATCGTTCGCAAGCGGTTCGACGCGGCGAAGACGGCGTCGACCTCGGTTACGTCCAAAGCGGCATGGACCGCTACACGGAACCCGCGAGCACGGTCGTTACCATCCTCAACGACCGCGTCGACGCGGAAGACGGCTACGTCTCCCTCCGCGAAGCGATCGAATACGCCGACGCGACCGGCGCGACGATTACGTTCGACCTCTCCGTGGGCGCCGCGTTGAAAGCGTCGATCCCGAACGGCACCGACGTTTCGACGATCGTCGACGGCGATACGATTTACCCGACGGACGAATTCTATGTCAACGGCAAGAACCTGACGATCGACGGCGCCCTCGCGAAGGACGCCGACGGCAAAGCGACGAGCGTCGTTACGATTAACGGAGAGCCTCGCGAGATTTGGGGCGTCGGTTACGTCGACGGACGGCGCGTGTTCTTGGTCAACGGCGGCGAAAAGTTCGCTCTCGCGAACATGAAGATTACGAACGCCAGCGGCGATTACGGGTACTTCCCGTACGGCGGCGCGGTTTGCGTCGTGAACGCCGGTCTCGCGACCTTCGACAACGTCGACTTCGTCGCCAACTACGGCGGCTACAAGGGCGGCGCGGTTTACGTCCAAGGCGGCGACGCGAAGTTTGCCAATTCGACCTTCGTCGACAACCGCACGATGCATGACGGCGGCGCGGTTTACGTTGTCGGCGGCAACGCGACCTTTACCGACGTCGACTTTGCCGACAACTGCGCCGGCGTCAACGGCAATCAGTACCTCGACATGGTCGGCAACGGCGGCGCGGTTTACGTCGACGGCGGCAACGCGACCTTTACCGACGTCGACTTTGCCGACAACTACGCCGGTTCGACGGGCGGCGCGGTCTACGTCGTCGGCGCCGGAACCGCGACCTTTACCGACGTTGCCTTTATCGATAACTGCGCCAACTGGGGCGACGGCGGCGCCGCGTATCTTGCGACCAAAGACGCGGACTTCGCGAACGTTCTCTTCGCCGGCAACGACGCCGCTTTCAACGGCGCCGCGATTAGCGTTATTGGGAACGTCGACTTTACGCACGTTACCGTCGCGGGCAACAAAGCCGGCAACAACGGCTGGTACGAGACCGTGGACGTTTACGTCGCTATGGGCAAGGCTAACTTCGCGAACTCGATTATCGCGAACAGCGTCGGCGGTTATCGCGCGACGTTTACCGCGACGAACACGTTGGCGAACGACGAGTTCGCGGTCGGCGTTACGGAGATCGCCGCGGACAAACCGCTCTTCACGGACGCGGAGAACGGCGACTACACCCTCGCGGAAGGTTCGCAAGCGATCAACATGGGCAAGGACGTCGGTTTGACGACCGACCTCATGGGCAACAATCGCTACGACACGCCGGACCTCGGCGCTTTCGAAGCTCCGGAATACTATTCCGTCGACGGCTCCGTCGTTACGACCGGCGCCGACGAGGTCGACTCTTACGACGGCGTTGTCTCCTTCCGCGAAGCGGCGGGCGAAAACGGCGGCGCCCAGATTACCTTCAAGGTTGGCGAAATCAAGCTCGAAGAGGCCCTTACCCTGACGAAATCGGTCGTCGGCTCCGGCGTCGTCGTCGACTTGAACGGCCAAACGCTGACGATCCAAGCCGACGTCGAAGGCGTCGTCTTCAAGAACGGTTCGATCGTCGTCGAAAACGGCGCGAAACTGACGAACGTCAACGCGCTCGAAGCCGAAGTTATCGCTAAGGGCGACGCGACCTTCGTCAACTTCCTCGCGAAGGCGGTTACGGTCGACGGTTGCAAGGCGGAATTCGTCAACGCCACGCTCGTCGGCGACGGCAACCTCAAGGGCGCCGCGCTGAAGGTCGGTAAGGAAGACGGATACGTCGTCCTTAAGAACTCCATCGTTACCGGCGGCGTTATCGTCGAACAAACGGCCAATTACGCGGTCGACGAAAACGGCGACTTGCAACAAGACCAAGAAAACCCGTGGAAATACCTCGGCAAGGTCGAATTGTACA
>JAFYQR010000138.1 GCA_017559825.1 Thermoguttaceae bacterium
AGCTCAAAGAGGCGAACGACGCGCGGCTTTGGTTGATCGCGCCCGTCCCGATCGGTTCCGAAACGGTTCGCTCGGTCGACTTCGACGCGAAAACGCCGCCGACCGCCGACTCGAACGCCGCGCCGAGCGAAACCGTCGCCGCCGCTCGCCCGCAAACGCCCCTCGCCGACCCGAGCGTCCCCGAGTATTTCGGCGGCGTCGACGCGACCGACGCTTACGATCCCGTTCTTCTTTGGCATATGGGCGTTTTGCGTCGCTCTGAAATCGACGCGTTCCGCCGACACGCCGCGAAGATTCGGGGCCTCGACCCGCGCCGCCGACCGCTGATCGGCTCGGTCGTCGACGGCGTCGACGAATACTCGCAAGACGGCGGGCTCGACGCGTTGACGCTCGAGCGCGAGCCGATGCAAACGTCGCTCGATCTCAACGATTACGGCGATTGGCTCGTCGATTTCCAACACCATTCGACGAACCCGAGCGTCGTTTTTTGGAACAAAATCCAAACGCAACCGGCGTTCGGCGCGTCGCGCCAGCGGCAAGCGTTCGGCGTCGTCGAGGAATCCCCCGGCGTCGTCTCCTACGAACAAACGCGCCAACAGGTTCGCCTTTCGACGCGAGCCGGTTGCCGCTGCCTCGTCTTCGCTTCCCGCTCTCGCCTCGACGCGAAAAACCGCGAGGCGCAGTATCGAGCGGCGGCGCTCGAGCTCATTAATCTCGAGCTGCAAACGCTCGCGCCTTGGACGGCGCTCGGCGTCGCGGAGCGAACCGTTTTGACGACGAACTCGCCGCTCTTGGGCGCCGTCGTTTCCCGAGCGAGCCGCGCCGCGCTCCTCGCGCCGATTTCATTGGAACGAAACAACCAGTTCGCGCTCGGCCAAGCGGCGGTCAACGAGTGGTCGGCGACGGTCGCGACGCCGCAAGGCTACGCCCCCGATTTGCTTCTCCCGGGCGCGCTCCGCAAGGTTCAAGCGACGCGGCGAGCGGGCGGCTCCGCCTTTACGCTCGGCGAAGGAAGTCTTAACTCGCTCCTCGTGTACACGCGTTCCGACCTGACGACCCGCTCGACGGCGGAACGCGCCGCGACGTTCGGAACGCGAGCCGCCGAGTTGGCGATCAAGTTGGCGCGAATGCGGCTCGACCTTTACGAGAAAACGGTTTACCGAATCCGATACGTCGAAGAGCACGGCGCCGCGCCGCGTTCCGCGCCTCGCTCGCCGAATCTCGGTTCCGTCGTCGAAAAGGCGAACGCCGCGCTCGTCGAAGCCGACCGTTATTTGGAACTCGGCGACGTTTCCGAAGCGTGCCTCGCCGCCGAGCGAGCGACTCGCGAACTCCGCGCGATCGAACGCCAATTTTGGAGCGAGGCGACGCGCAACGAAGTCAATCGCCCGACGACGCCTCTCTCGACGTCGTTTTACGACATGCCGGAATATTTAGAGCTTTACGAAAAGATCGTCTCCGGGAAAATTCGCCCGGTCGGCGCGAACTTGATCGCCGGCGGCGACTTCGAGAGCCCGGCGACTTGGGAAAACGACGGCTGGCGTCTTTACTATTCGCCGTCGACCGCTCTTACGGCTCGAGCGTCGTTCGAAAAATCGGCGGCTCGCTCCGGTTCGAACGGTTTGCGCGTCGAGGTTTCGGCGGCGAACGGGCTCGCTCCGGTCGAGGCGGAAACGGCGTCCGCGACGCTCGAAACGTCGTTCCCAACCAGCGTCGGCCAAACGATTTGCGTTCAAGGTTGGATCAAGATTCCGAAAACGCTGACGAGCTCGGTCGACGGCGTCAAAATTTACGACGACCAAGGCGGCGAAGCCCTCGCGCTTCGTTTCCGCGACGCGACCGAGTGGCGCCGTTTCGCCTTTTATCGGCGAGCGACGAACGACGGCGCGACGCGCCTGCGCTTCGAGTTCGTCGGAATCGGCGAGGTTTTTCTTGACGACGTCGTCGCGCAAGTCGTCGAATAACGTTGTTTACAACGTCGTCTCTTACCTCCGTTCGGAAGTCGCCCGAGTCGGCGCGACGGTCGGAGCCGGCAAGCTCGACGCCGCGTCGCTCGTCGTTTCGGCGGTCGCTTCAAACGTTTCGAACGTCGTCGACGTTTGATTTTTCCCCTCGTCCGTCTCCTCGACAACCTTCGTCGTTTCAAGCGTCGCGACGCTCTCCGTCTTCATCGGCGAAACGACGGGAGGCGCGTTCCCGACGCTTCCGTTTTCCGGTCGCGCCGCTCGTCGAACGTTCGGAACCGCGCTCGGCAGATTCGGGCTCGACGCCGCGTCGTTTTCCGCGATCTCGTAATCGCTTCGCCAATCCGTTTCTTGCGAAGCGTCGTCGTTTTTCGAGCGTTCCGTCAAACTTGGCGCCACGTCGGCCGCGTCCCAAGTTTCGGCGCTCGTTTCCGTCGTCGCGCTCGAACCGCAACACGAGCCGTCGCCGCCGTTTGCGCTCGTCGTTTCGGTTCGAATCGTCTCGACGGTTTCGCTTCGTTCGACGGTCGTTTCGCTCGCGGCGGGAGTCGTCAAATACCGCGTCGAAACCGGAACGACCGTTTTATAAATCGGGCGCAAAACCTTCGTTTTCTTCGGAACTTGCCTCGCGACGCGCGCAACATACGGCTCTTTAACGATTTCCGTTACAGTTTTGTACGTCGTTACAGGCGTTTCGCGCTCCTCTTCGACCGTTTGCATCCGGAGGACGCGCGTCGGCGTTTTCTTCACAACTTGTTCCGTCACAGGCTTATACGTCGTTACCGGAACCTGCTCCGTTCGCGTTTCTTGGACGTAAACGGTCGTCGGTTCGATCACCGTCCTCTCGACTTGCGCCGGGCGATACGTCGTTCGCGTCGTCGGAACGTTTTCGACGACCGTCTGCGGAACGTAAGTAGTTACCGGAACTTGCGTCGAAACAAAGTTCGGCCGGTAAACTCGTTGAGCGCGCCACTCGGTCGGCTCCCGCGTCGGCGTCCAGTAGAGCCCCGGGAGCCGATAGCGCGTCGACCCGGTCGCCGGATCGTAATAATCGCCGCCGCAACGCCAACGAAGACAACACCTTTCGCGTCCCGGAACCGCCGCGATTCGCGTCTCGTAACCGCCGTAGTCCCGCGTTTCGGTTCGATAAGTCGTCGTCGGACGGTTGACGACGTAACTACGTTGCGTCATCACGGTTTCGACGACCGGTTGCTCGACCGTTTCGACGATTTTTCGCTCCCGATTTTGCACGACGGGCCGCAGCGCCGTCCGCGTTCGCGTTTGCGTCGACGTTTCCGGCACGTACCGCGTTACGTTGTAAGTCGTTTCTTTTTCGACGGTTTCCCATACGGGCCGCTGAACTTTCACCGTCTCGCGCTTGATCGACGTTTCCGGAACCTGGCGCGTTATCGTTTTGTCTCGCCAGCGCGTTTCGCAATCCCAAACCGTTTCGTAAGTCGTTATTTCTTCCTCCTTAAACTCGGTTTCGACGCAAGCCGTCGCGTTTGAGCAAGGTTCGCAAACGCTCGAGCAACTTTCGACGCTCGGAGCCGCCGTTTCCGTCGAGCAAACGTTCGAGCAAACGTCGGCGCAAACGTTTGTTTCCGCGCTCGCAAACGTCGGCGGCGCGGCGTTTTGCGCCGGATACGAACTCGTCGAGACGACCGGCGCGAGGACGACCGGCCGAGCGACCGCGATCGGTCGCGGAGCCGTCCAAAACGTCGACGGCGCGCCCCCAACGACCGTCGGCGAGTAAAAAGCCGAGCGAGCGAACGGAGCCGGTCGCGCCCAACGCCGCCAAAAACACTGCGACTCGCCGCGATCCGCCGCGCCGATCGCCAGCGCCGCGCTCGTCAAAAAAACGCTCCAAGCGACGATCCGGCGACGCGTTTTCTTCTTGCGACGCCGTCCGGACGCCGCGTTCGACTCGTTCGCTCCGCCTCGATTCGACGTTTTTTCGCTCGACGGCGCCGCGAACGCGAAAAATTTTCCTTTTTTCGCCCGGAAATCGGACGCGCGTTTTTCCGTCATGTTGATTTCTCCTTTTTTTGCGTTAAAATAGAGGGCGAGAACGAAAATCGATCGCGACGCGCTTTCGTTTCGAAACGTCGCGCTCGGCGTTTTCCGCAAACTTCGCGCAAACGCTCCGACCGTTCGTTCGAGGTTCCGCCGACGCGGGTAAAATATACGTCCCGAACCGCGCGACCCGCAAAACCTGCGTTTTTTACCGGAATCGCCCGAATCGCCGTATTCTCCCGCGCTTCCCCCGTTCGCGCGACGTCGCCCGCCGTTCCGACGTCGAGAAAAATTCCCGACGCCGCCCGCTCGACGCCGCGAACGTTATATTACCGCAAGCCCCGATAAGGAAAGACGATGAGCGCGCCCCTCGACTCCTCGCAACCGCGCCCGAATTCGAACCTCGAAGCCGCGTTGCTCGGCTTGTCCGACGACGCGACGCCCCCCGAATCGCCCTTCGCTCCGCTTCCGACGAGCGAACGCCTCGACGCCGCCTCGACGCGCCGCTTCGCCGACGTTTATCGACGTCTTATCGCCGAAATTGAAAAGGCGTTCGTCGGTCAGCGCGAGCTTGTCGTCGGCGCGCTCGTCGCCCTTTTTTCCGGCGGGCACGTCCTCGTCGAGAGCGTTCCGGGACTCGGCAAAACCCTTTTCGCGCAAGCGCTTGGACGCGCGCTCGGCTGTCGTTTCGGACGGGTTCAGTTCACGCCGGACTTGACGCCGTCCGACGTCGTCGGCGCGCTCGTTTTCAACGCGAAAACGCAAGAGTTTACGTTCCGCCCGGGCCCGATTTTTACGCAAATCCTCCTTGCCGACGAGATCAACCGCTCGCCGGCCAAGACGCACGCCGCGCTCCTCGAAGCGACGCAGGAGGGCGCCGCGACGGTCGACGGTCAAACGTATCCCATTCCGACGCCTTTTTTTACGATCGCGACGCAAAACCCGATCGAGTCCGAGGGAACGTACCGGCTCCCCGAGGCGCAGCTCGACCGCTTCATGTTCAAGCTCGTCGCCGATTACCCGAGCGCCGACGAGGAACGCAAAATTTTGATCGAACACGGTAAAAACGTCACGTTGAAAGCGAAGCTCGACGCGATCGAGCCGGTTCTGACCGCCGAGGAGGTTTCGGAGCTCGCCGCGCTCGTCGACGCCGTTTACATCGCGCCGCAACTTTACGATTACGTCGTGCAAATCGTCCGCGCAACACGTTCTTTTCCGCGACTTGCGTTTGGAGCGTCGACGCGGGCCGGGCTCGCGCTCGTCCAAGGCGCTCGCGTTCTCGCCGCGTTCGCCGGTCGAGATTACGCGACGCCGGACGACGTCGTTCCGCTCGTTTTACCGACGTTGCGACACCGAGTCGTTTTATCGCCGGAAGCCGAAATCGAAGGCCGGCGCGTCGACGACGTTTTAACCGCGCTCGTTCGCTCGGTCGAGCCGCCGCGCCTGTAAGAACGTCGCTTCCACCGTTTTTAAACCGTTTACAACGCGAGTAAAAGAAGAATGTCCAGCCCGCTCGTCGAATTAATTTCAATTTCGCAACAAACGGAACGCCTTTTAGAAACTCGCTTTGGGGCGCAAGGGCGCGGCCTGCGGGAAAAATTGGACTCGGTTTCGACGAAAATTCCGCCCAAAATACAAAAGCGAATCCGCTTCATCGCGACGACGCGCAACTTGGCGGCGCACAACGAGTTGGAAGCCGCCCGCGGCAAACTTCGCGCCGCGCGGCAAGCGTTCGAGGAGGTTCGCGCCGCGCTCGACCCTTCCGCCGCCGCGCAAGGACTCGGTCGTCGCAATTTTAAACGCGACGCGCCGCAAACCTCGTTTTTAGGTCGGTTATGGAGTCGATTCTTAGCGTCTCTTTTTCCCGACGCCGCTCCGAGCGCAACCGCGCTCGGCTCCTCGTTCGACCGTTTGAACGAAATCGCTCAGGAAACGGAACGCCTCTTAACGCGCTACTACAAAGCGCAAGGACGCGGGTTGCACGATAAATTAAGTTCCGTCGCCGCGAAAGTTCCGGAAAAAACGCGGCGTAAAATCAGATTTATCGCGACAATACGCAACAAGGCGGCGCACGAAAGCGTTCGCGTCGCCGACGAAAACATCGCCCAAATCGAAGAGGCGTTCGCCGCAATTCGACCGACGCTCGACCGCGGCGCTCCGTTGCGCAAAGCGGCGTTTTGGTTTGCGACGATCGGCGCTTTACTCGCGGCTTTTTTTGTTTTTCGATCGCTTCGCTAACTGCGCAAACAACGAATTTAAGCGTTTTACCGTTTATTATCGACGTCTTGTCAACGTTTCCATTTTTGCTTAACAACTTAGAAAAGAGCGTTAAATTAAATGATCGATTTTTGGGCGCGGATCGACGAATCGGACGTCGAAAAATACGCGAAAACGCTGATTCTCCCCGAGTACATGTCGCACTTAAAGCTCCTTCCTTTCTCGCTTTCCGAACAAGTCGAGAGCGCGAGCGGACGCGAGCCGTTGACGCTTACTTACGTCGGCGACGGACGCTTGGAAGAGCTGACGCTCGAACCGGAACGCGACGCGGCGCCGTTGATCGCGTCGCTCGATCTCGGCGTCAACGTCGAAAAAATCCGAATCGCAAGCGCCGGTCCTTGCTGGACTTGGAACGACTTCGGCCCGTCGCATCCGTTTTACGCGCGACCGCTCGACTCGACGCCGTCGGCCGCCGAAACAAACGACGCCGAGTCGCGGCGCTTTCTCCGCGTTTATTTCGAACCGAAGGAAGAACGTTTTCGCCAAGAGTTAAAGTTCGACGCTTGCGACGCTTACGTTAGCGTCTCTCGTCGCGAAATTTTCTTTTCTTGGCGCGTGTTGCGAGCGTATTTGGAAGCGCGGTGTCTCGATTTGCTCGCCGGCGCCGGCGACGACGCGAACGAAAACTCGGCGCTCGACGACGCGACGCAAGCCGCCGTCGAAGAAGCGCTTGCGTCGACCTCGGAAACCGACGCTAAAGTCGACGACGCCGAGTCGCCCGCCGAGCGTCCGTTCCGCGTCGACTTTGCTTGGGACGAAAATTTCCGTCCCTTCGACGCGGATTACGACGCAAGCCGAGCCGCCCCGGGCGACGCGAAAAACGAAATCGCGGAGACGCCAACTCCTTGTCGTTTCAAACCTTGCGCGCAAAACGTCGATGTCGCGCCGGAGCGTCGACGCGCGGAAAACGCGCCGAAAACGCCGTCGAATCCGCCGACGTTCGACTTCGAGGTCGACGATCAAAGCGCGCGATTTCGTTTTGGAAAAATCGCCGGTTCGCTCGTCGCGGCCAACGGCGAAACGTTCGAGGACGCGATTCGCTTCGCCGGGTTGCGCCGTTCGCTAACTCGTTTGGCAGACTACGTTTGCTACGATCCGCAAAACGCCGCGCCGGTTCTCGACGAAACCGGCGTCCGTTTGCGTTTAACGCCCGTCGCCGATAACGCAACTTCCGAAAACGACGACGTTTAAAGTTCCAATTTGGTTCGACGTTCCTTTTTTCGCTTCGAAGCCGCGCCAACGAAAAAATCGCCGCCCCGCCCCGAAAAACATTTCAATAATTTTGACTTTTTCAACTTTTTTGCGAAAAAGTCAAAAAATTCGAACGCGCCTCTTATTAACTAAACGGCGCTTAAAGTTCGATTAAGCGACGCCCCGCCCCTCTCGTTAATTGGGCTTTTTTGCAAAAAATATTGAAAAATTTGCGAAAAAAAAACTAAAAAACGCCCGACGCGCCCTCTTATTAGCATAACAGCCGCTAAAACTTGATCCGCCGACGATGGTCGGCCCCCCTTATTTAAGGAGAAAGTAACAATGTTTACCTCAACCGAATCCCCAAACGGCGATATTAAAGTCGTTCCAACCGGCCCCGCGACCGGGGCGCTTTACGTCGCCGGGCGTTCGCCGATTCGCGTTTTCGGCGTCGACTCGATACGCAAGTCTTTTGGCGAAGAGACGTTGCGCCAAGCGGTTAACGCGCGCCTAGCACCGGGCGTCGTCGACGTCGTCCTCAACCCCGACGCGCACGTCGGTTACGGCGCGCCGATCGGTTGCGTTATGGTTTCGCCGACCCATATTTACCCGGGCCCGGTCGGCGTCGATATTAATTGCTCGATGAGTCTTTTACAGTTCGAACTCGACGCTAACGCTATCGCCGACAAGCGTTTGCGCCGCGCGATCGTCGACGCGATCGAACGTCGCGTTCCGACGGGCGCCGGTCACAGCCAAGCGCCGCTTGGACGCCGCTTCCCGACCGAAATCGTCGAACGCGCTCTCGTCGAAGGCGCGACGCCGGAAATCTGCGCGCTACTCGACGTCAACCCCGATTGGGCGAACCGTCTCGAAGACGCCGTCCGCCTCGGAAGCGACGGAAGCGTCGAGTCGCTCGCGAAACGACTCGACGTCGTCAAACGCGCCGGAATCGTTAGAAATTACGAAGCTAAACTCTCGCAACTCGGGAGTTACGGCGGCGGCAACCACTTCGGCGAATGCGAAATCGTTCGTTTTTCCGACGCCGAAAAGCGGAATCCGACCGTCGCGCGAACGTTCGGGCTCGTCGACGGCGGCGTCGCGTTCCTCTCGCACTGCGGCTCGCGCGGCTTCGGCAACGAGCTGGCTCGGGCGCAGTTCGCGACGCTCCAACGCAAGTTCGAAACTTGGGGAACGCCCTTCCCGAGCGGCGATAAACAACTCGTTTACGCGCCCTTAGGAACGCCGGAAGCGAACGATTATCTCGACGATATTACGCTCGGCGCCAACTTTGCGACGCTAAATCACCTCGTTATTAATTCGCTCGTCGCGGAGGCGTTCGCGGAAGTGTTACCCGGCGTCGCGGCTCGCTTCGTTTACTTCGTCAGCCATAACTTCGCGCGACGCGAAATCATCGACGGCGCCCCGGTTTACGTTCACCGAAAAGGCGCGACGCGCGCTTATCCGGCGAATCATTTCGCGCTCAAAGACACGCCGTTCGCGACGACCGGCCATCCGATTTTGCTCCCCGGCAATCCGACGCAAGGCTCGTCCGTTATGGTCGCGCTCGAAGGAGCTAAAGCGAGTTGTTACAGCATTAATCACGGCGCCGGACGCGCGCTCGGACGGCGAGAGGCGGTTCGAACGCTCGACCAAAAACAAATCGACGACGAACTCGCCGCCGCCGATATTTTGACCAATTGTCGCCAATACCCCAAAGACGAAGCGCCCGCCGCGTACAAAGATTTCAACGAAGTCTTGCGCAGCGTCGAGGAAGCGGGACTAGCGCGCGAAGTCGCTCGTTTGAAAGCGGCGTTCGTTATCAAAGACGCCGAAAAAGCGGACGATTAACGGCGCGATTCCGTTAAATTTTCCCTTATCTCGGCGCCGATTTTTCGCCGCGCCTTGACGCCGCCGCGCCGTTCGTTATATTAATAGTAAAGCGACGACGCCGGAAGCAACGCGCCGCGCCGTCCTCTTTAAAAATGCGCAACCCCTTTATTTCGGAGGTTTTACCATGTCGATTTCGCCGAAAATGGAAGCGGCTATCAACAAGCAAATCAACGCGGAATTTTACTCCGCTTACCTTTATCTCGCGATGTCGTGCCAAGCGGACGCGCTCCGTTTGAAGGGCGTCGCCAACTGGTTCAACATTCAATACCAAGAAGAAGTCGCGCACGCGACCGGATTCCTGAACTACCTGCAAGATCGCGGCGGTCGCGTCGTTCTCGAAGCGATCGAAGCGCCGCAAACCGAATGGCCGAACGCGCTTGCGATGTACGAACACACCTGCAAGCACGAAGCGCACGTTACGAGCCTCATCAACGACTTGGCCGCGCTGGCCGTCGAAGAAAAAGACTTCGCCGCGTCGCAATTCCTTAACTGGTACGTCAACGAGCAAGTCGAAGAAGAATCGGCGGCCGACCAAATCCTCGGCGACCTGACGCTCGCGCAAAACGACGGCGGCGCGCTCTTGACGATCGACCGCGAACTCGGCGCCCGCGTTTTCGTCGCTCCGGTCATCGGCTGATCGTTTCGCAACCGTTCGCCGCGTCGACGTTTAAGCGTCGACGGCAGGAAACGCGAAGACGCGGCGTTCTTTCGGAACGTCGCGTCTTTTTTCGTTTCGCGATTCTTAAAAGCCTCGTTTAAGAGGTTGCGTTAAGCGCGGATAACGTTCCCTTCCTTGCGGGGCGGCGGCGCCGGAAGCGGGTCGGCGGCGTACCCGAGCGCGCAGAAACCGACGCCGACGTATCCCTCTTCGACGCCCCACTTGCGCATCAGCTCTTTGCCGCGTTCGTCCTCGAACGTTTCCTTCGCGCGGTGAATCCAGCAAGAGCCGAGCCCGACCGCGTAGGCGCCGAGCATCAAGTTCCCCAAAACGAGCGAACCGTCCTCGACGTACGTCGGGCGAATGTGTTTCCCGCCGAAAACCGCGACGTAAGTCGGGGCGCCGTAAAACGGATCGGTCTCGACCCCGAGATACTCCGCGTTGATTTTCGACAGTAAAGCCCGCGTTTCCTCGTCTTGCACGACGACCAGCTTCGTCGCCTGCATGTTGCGACCGGACGCCGCGTAAACGCCGGCCTCCAAAACGAGATCGAGCTCGGCGTCCGCGATTTGCTCCGGTTTGTACGCGCGGACGCTGCGGCGCAACTTCATGCTTTCGAGCGTTTCGAGTTTCATTCGTTCGGTTTCTCCCTTCTTGATTACATATTGTCGTTTAACGATTTAACAACTCTTTTTATCGTCTTTTTTTCCTTCTTCGCGGAGTCGGCGGAGCGCGGCGCCAAGCGGATTTTTCGTCAGTTTCGGCGGCTCGCTTTTACGGTCGACGGCGGACGAGGCGAGTTCGCGGCGCGTCGCTTCGACAGTTTTCATCGCTTCGTCGTCGGCGTCGTTTTTCGCGTCGAACGTTTTCAGCGCGAACTCCAAAAGCTCGTCGACGCAAGGGTTTCCGTTCCGGTCGAACAAATCGCGCGGCAAGGCGACGTATCCTCGCATCGCGTCCTTTTCGTCGTCGACAAGGCGCAGCGTCGCGCCGAGACGCTTCAAATCGTTCGCCAGCTTGTACATCAAGTCCGGCGCTCGGAACGTAATCGCGAGCATTTTCGTTTTCTCGCCGTCTTTAAGTCCTTCGTACTGCGCGAGTTGCACCTTGCGAACGCGGTAGTCGAACGCTTTGATTCGAATCTGCGCCAAGACGAAGAGCCGTTCCGCTTCCGGCGGCAAAGGGCCGAAACGGTCGCGCAGTTCGTTGCGGACGTCGACGGCCTCGGGAATCGTCGCGACGCGGTCGAAACGGCGGTAAAAGTCGATTTTCGTTCGGGAATCGGCGACGTAATCGTTCGGCAAAATCGCGGTTCCGGGCAAGTCGACCTCGACTTCGACCTTCATTTTTTGCGGCTCGTTTTTCATCGCGCGAACGGCGGCCTCGAGGAACTCGCAGTACATCTCGTAACCGACGAGCGCGACGTGCCCGCTCTGCTTCGTGCCCAAGATATTTCCGGCGCCGCGTATCTCCAAGTCTTTCATGGCGATATGAAAACCGGAGCCGAGCCGGTCGTACTCCTCGATCGCTTGAAGACGCCGCGTCGCGTCGCGAGTCAGCGTTTGGTTCGCGTCGAGCGTCAAATAACAATACGCCTGCTTCTTTTCGCGTCCGACTCGACCGCGAATTTGGTGCAGCTCCGCCAAGCCGAACTTATGCGCTTGGTCGACGAAAATCGTGTTCGCGTTCGGCACGTCGACGCCGCTTTCGATGATCGTCGTGCAGACGAGAACGTCGAAGCGGCGCATTACGAAGTCGCGCATAATCTCCTCGAGCTCGCCCGACGCCATCCGAGCGTGTCCGACGCGGATTCGCGCCTCCGGAACAATTTTACGCAACCGGTCGGCGACCTCTTCTATATCGGAAACGCGATTGTGCAGGTAAAACGTTTGGCCGCCGCGGTTTAACTCTCGCAAAATCGCCTTGCGAACCGTCTCCGGATTGAAGCGCGAAACCCGAGTTTCGACCGGCAAACGGTCGGCGGGGGGCGTTTCGAGGTTCGAAACGTCGCGAATCCCGACAAGCGACAAGTGAAGCGTGCGCGGAATCGGCGTCGCCGTCATCGTTAAGACGTCGACTAAGTTGCGCAGTTCTTTGAGCTTTTCCTTATCCTTAACGCCGAATTTTTGCTCTTCGTCAATAATTACGAGCCCGAGCTTGCGGAACTCGACGTCTTTTTGCGCGACGCGGTGCGTGCCGATCACGACGTCGACCGCGCCGCTCTTCAATTTTTCGAGCGTCTCCTTTTGCTCCTTCTTCGAAACGAAGCGCGACAGCCGAGCGACCGTTACCGGAAAGGCCGCCGTTCGCTCGCTGAAAACGCGATAATGCTGCTCCGCCAAGACGGTCGTCGGCACGAGAACCGCGACTTGATAGCCCGCCTCGACTGCCTTAAACGCCGCTCGCAACGCGACTTCCGTCTTACCGAAGCCGACGTCGCCGCAAAGGAGCCGATCCATCGGACGGGGCCGCTCCATGTCGCGCTTGACCGCTTCGATCGCCGCGAGCTGATCGTCGGTTTCGCGGTACGGAAAGAGCGATTCGAAGTCGCGCTGCCAAGGGCCGTCCGCCGGAAACGCGACGCCTTCGAGCGAATCGCGGGCCGCCTGTAGATTCAGCATCTCCGAGGCGAGTTCCCAAACGCCCTCTTGCGCCGCTTTCTTCTGTTTTTCCCAGTTCGAGCCGCGAAGTTTCGCCAGCGCCGGAGCGGTTCGCGAGCCGCCGGGCCCGACGTAACGATGAATTTTGCCGACCCGCGACGCCGGAACGTAAAGGTACGCCGAGTCCGCAAACTCTAATTTCAAATGGTCTTCGCGCTGGTTCGCCTTGTCGATCGTCTCGACGCCGAGGTAACGGGCGATTCCGCGCTCGGTGTGAATCACGAGGTCGCCCGGCGTCAGCTCCATGAAGGAGTCGATCGTCTTGCTCAGCGCTTTCTTGCGGGCGCCTCCCGTCGAGCGGCGAGCGATGGAGCGTCCGAAAAGTTGCTCCGCGCCGATAAGCGCCGCGTTCGCCTCCTTCCACTCGAAACCGTTCGAGAGCGAGCCGACCAAGAAGCGAAGCCGCCCTTCGCGCAGCGGAACCGACGCTCGAAATGTTTCGCGCAGGCGCCGCGCCTCCGCTTCCGACGCGCAAACGATCGAAATCGACTCTTCCTCCGGCGAACGGTTCAGCGCCGCCTCGACTTGCGTCGCGTCTCCTTGGAACCGCTCGACCGAGCCGAAGTCGACGTCGAAACGAGCGGTCGCGACC
>JAFYQR010000139.1 GCA_017559825.1 Thermoguttaceae bacterium
ACGTTTAACCGTCAAACTCGGCGCGAAAGTCGACAAACGACAAAATCCCAGACGCCACTCTTGCATCGCCTAATTGTAAAATATCGTTTAAAACAAGCTTTCGCAAGTTTTAAGCAACTTCAACGATTCTTCAATCGTCAAGTTTTCGCCAACCGTCAAACTCGCGGTTGTTTTTTCACTCGCCGCTTTCATCGAAGCGACTCGTTAATCTTATCACCGTTTTCGTTTTCGTCAAGAGCTTTTTTGAAAATTTTTTATTTTCGTTTTCGCTTTCGCCTCGACCGGCGTTTTTCAAACCCTACTTAAAGTTTCGTTTGAGTCGCCGCCGTCGTTGTCGGCGACAGATAAGAATATACCTCAAGATCAAAAAACCGCAAGAGGCTTTTTCAAAAATTTTCGAGAAAAACTTTCCGCCGCGCGAATACGACAACCTTTTGCATCGCGTTTGTCAATCGTTTCCCCGTTAATTTAGATGTTTACGCGTCTTCCCATTCATTTTTTGTCCGGACTTGTTTTTTCGCATTTTCTGATTATAATTGTTTTACAATCAATTTCCTATGAGGACGCAACGCAATGCAAACCGAAATTTTAATCGTCAAAAACCCGCTATTTTATCAGCACGTCGCTCCCGACGCTTATCAAGCGTTGATCGGCGACGGCTCCTGGATTCCGCTCGTCTTTGGCGCGATCGAGGCCGTCGTTCAGCGGCGTTTTTTCCAACTTTGCGAGCTCGATTGGGATTATCTCCGCGACGACGCCGCCAAGTTAGCAGAGCCTTACTCTAATTATAAAACGCTCTATTTTCGCGGTTTAAACGAAGAACAAAGAAAATTCGCCGAGCAGGTCGCGGACGAAATCGAAGAAGAAATTCGCGCGAACGCCGCCGAGGCGCTCGCCGCGAAGGAAGCGGAAGAACTCGAGTAATCCGCTCAAAAAACTCGATTTTTCGAGAAAACGTCGTTGTTTCGCGCTGGAATTTCGATCGTCGGCCGACGTCCCAAAGGATCGCCGCCCAAACCGCCGCGAATCGGAGTCGGCGTCGACAAATCGGCGCCGCCTTCTTTTGCGTCGTCAAAAGGCAGACTCGCCAATTTCGGCGGATCTGCAAGCGTCTCGTCCGGCGCGTCCGAAACCAAAAGCGCGTCGTCTTGCGTCAACCGAGCGTAATCGTCGAGCGTAATCGTCGGCAACTCGTCCGCCGTCGCGCTTGAAATCGTCGTCGGACGCAGCGGACTCGACTCGGCGATCGCCGCCTCGGCCGTCGCGTCGACTTGCGCCGGACGCTCCTCGACCGTCGTTTGAATCGAAAACGTTTCCGAACGCTCCGAATTGTCGAGCGCTCGCCAACCGACGCGCACAAAGCCGAGGAGACACGCCGCCAGAGCGACCCGAACGCCAAAACGACGAACTCGACGTCCCCACGAACGTTCGGCGGCTAACGTCGAACGCACCGAATTTTCCGATTTTGCCGCCTTCGTCGCCTTTTTCCGGCTTTTTTCCTTACGCTTGCGCTCGGAAAACGCCGCGCTTTTTTCTCGCGGTTTTTCTTCTTTCTCGACGGAAGCGACCGAAATCGTCGTTTCCATTTGATTTTCGTTTGAATCTTTCGCCGACGTTGCGACCTCCGCGGACGACGCGTCGAGAACGGCGTCCTCCCAAGCCAGATAATAAAGACGACGACGGCAGTTCTTCGAGACGACGCATTCGACGCCGGAACCGCCGTTCAAGACGTCGTAACAACGTCCGGCTTCGGCCAAAATTTCCGGCGAGTCCCAACACGCGTCCTCGTAAGCGCGAGCCAATTCCGGCGACGCCTGCCCGTCGAGATACTCGGCGACGACGTTGGCGTCGGGAAAAGATTCCTCCGCGAAAACCTCCGGCGCGTTTAGCGAAACGTCGGCGACGGCGGTCCGCAAGCGGCGAAAAAACTCCGCGCTTCGCTCGTTTTCTCGCAATCTGCGTTCCAACAAAGCTCGGCGCGCCGCCCCCTCTTCGTTGGCGTCGGTCGCCGCGAACAACGCTCGAAGCGCAAGTCGCATCTCTTCCCTCGTTCTCTATTTTGCCTAATCGACCGGCGACGCGTTCGCGCCGTCCTTAAAATAATCGCGCTTAATTTAAGCAAAATCGCCGCGAAAACGCAAGAGCGTTTTGAAAAAATTTTTAATTTTCTTCTTCGCTCTCTTTTTCAAGCGGTTTCGTCTTCGTCGTCCGAGCCGCCAGCCAACGACGCGTCGCGCGCTGATTCGGCTGACTTTGTCGAATAATCAAGCAAGCCGACTCGACGTCGAGCCAAACGACGGCGCGTCTTTCCTCCGCGAAGATTTCGCCAGTCGACGCGGTTTCGCTATTTTCGCCAATCTCCGCGCCGTTATCGCTTTCTTTCTCTTCGTCGAGCGTCGCGGACGTTTCGTTTTCGCTTGTTTCCTCCGCAACGACCGTCAAATTCTTCGTTTCTTCGTCGTTTTCTTCAATCTTCGCATTCTCGGCGTTTCCTCCATTTCCCGTCGTTCGCGAACTCGCTCCGACCGTCCAGGTCGTCGGCGCGACCGCCGCTTTCATCTCGGCGACCAAATCGCGAGCTTCGTCCGCCGTCGGACGAGCGCCCCCTTCGCCGAGGAGAGAGAAAAATTCGATCGTTTCGTAATCTTCCGCCGCCTCTTTTGACGTAACAAAAATCAATCGTTCGCCAAGAATCAAATAGGTCGCGTTCAGCGGCTCCAAAATTTCTGTCAACGCGGCGTCGACCGTTTCCCCTTCGACTCGCGCCGACGTCGTCGCGTCTCGGTCGACGCCCGCTTCGTTAAGCGTCGCGTCGTCCCAGAACGCTTGGAATTTTTGCGCTTTTTCAAGAATTTCGACGGCGTTTTGCAGCGCGGGCGGCGTCAACGGATTGAACGTCGTTTTCTTCGTCAAATTCTCCCAACCCAATTTTTCCGGAATAATCCGTTCCGGAGTCGCGTCGGTTTGCGGCTCGAGTCCGCGAATCGCTCGCAAACCTTCGAGCAAAATCCGCGTTTTTTCTCTATTTTGCGCCGTTTGTCCGACAATCAACGTCGTTCCGTCGATTTTCAGGGTCGCGCGACCGCCGTTTTCGAGCCAAGACTCGGGCGCGACGAGCGAACGAACAAACGCGGCGAGCGTTTCGGAAGTCAAACGACAAGGAAGCTCGAACTCTTCGAAACGCGTCGCTTCAACCGCGTCGTTTTTTTGCGCGATTAAGTCGGCGACGTCGAACCGCTCCTCGACAAAAGCGTCGGCGTCAAAACCGGCGGGTCGAATCAAAAGCCGATTTTTTTCCCTATGAACCTCGCAATTTAACAACTCGGCGACCGTTTCGAGCGCCTCGCCCGCCGTCGCGTCGCGCAACGACAAATCGAGCGTCGCGGTCGTCGCGGGCCGCGTCAGGACGAACGTTTCAAGGTCGGGAACGATCGAAACGCCGGAAAATTCCGACAAAAGACGAATCGCGGCGACCGGCGACGACGGAAACTCGATCGATTTGATCGGAAGCGCGAGCCGAGCGTCGACGTCGATTTCCTTTCGTTCGCGCCGCAACGTCGGAAGCGCGCCCTGCAACGTCGGGTTCGTCGTCGACGCGACGCCGCTCCAATCGACTTCGGCGGGCTCTTCGGCGCTTTCCGGATCGTCGTTTTGATTGGCGCGCTCGAAATCGGCTTCGTTAAAACCGGTCGAAGCGTTCGAACCCGCAAGTTTTTCCGGCGCCGTCTCGCTCTCGTCTTCCAACTCGGCGTCTTCGAGCGTTCCGATTTCCTCGTCGAGCTCGCCTCCCAAATCTCCCAAACTTCCCAAATCGTTCAACACGCCCTTTTCCCCAGACTCGTTCCAATCGACGTTCGTCGAATCGTCGGTCGACGAGGTTTCGTTCGTCGGCGATTCGTCGTTTTTCTCCGACGCGTCCGCCGGAGCCGTTTCCTCGCCGTCTTGCGAGCCGTCCGTTCCCCCCATTTCCTCTAAACCGCTTATCTCTCCCGACTCGCCTATTCCGTCCAAACTCTCCGTTTTTTCTATTTCGCTCTCTTCTTCGGCCATATCGGCGATCGCCGCGTCCGGGAGCGGCGCGTCGGGCGTTCGTTCCTCGACGGCGCGAGGCGCGAATCCGCCGACCTCGTCCTTTTGCCCGCCTTCGTTAATTTCGCCAGTCTCGCCAATTTCGCCGTTTTCCGTTTGCCGGTCGGAGGCGATCGGTTCCGAAACGCCGTCGCGAGCGCCGCGCGTTAAAAAGAAAGCGACCGCTCCCAAAACAAGGAGCGCGACCGCGACGCCAACGAGCGTTCCGACGAGCGGCGAGCGTCCGCCGCCTTCGTTCGCCGCCGTCAAACCTTCGCCGTTTCGCCCGGCTTCGCGATTTCCTTCATTCTCCGCGTTACGCTCGTTTTCCGTCGCCGATTCGTTTTCGCCGCGAACGACGGGCGGCGCGACGCCCGGCTCGACGACGACCGGAGGCGCGTCGAACTCCGAGGCCGACGCGGCGCCGCCTTCGCTAACTTCGCGATTCTCGCCGCTCGCCGTTTCTCGCGCCGAGCGCGCGTCTTCCGCGTCTCGAACGATCTCCGCGGATCGCGCCGCTTCGACGAGCATCATCCCGCCGCATTTCGGACAAGCGACGATTTGCCCGATCAACTCCGGATCGGTAACCGCGAAGACCGATTCGCAGGAAGGACAGCTAATTTGAAAAAGCGATTCGTTCATCGTTTCCCCGCCTATTTTACCCGATCGTTAAAGTCGTCCGCAACGCCGAGCGTTCGGCGCGACGCGGCGCGAAAAATTGGAAGAAATCGCTCGCAAAACGACCGGTTTTTCGGAAAAAAGCGTTCGCGCCGCTCGACAAAACGGCCGCGACGTTTATATTAATAATAATGACGTTATTATTATCGGCAAGACCGCCCGCAAAATGAACGCGTTCCGACGGCGGCGGCCGATTTCTCCCCTCGCCGCCCCAACGCTTCTCGCAAGCGTCGGCGGTCGCGTTTCCTTCCATTTCGTCCATTTTACCTAATCCAAACCAAAATGACCCAACCCGCGCTCAACCTCCAATGGATCGACGCCCGCCAAAACGACGTTCAACAACAAATCGACGCGCTGCGTCAAAAATTGAGCGTTAAAGGCAATATCGTCAGCGAAGAAGGAAAACGCCGCACGATCGAAATTTTCGGCGAACCGTTGACGCCCGCCGAAGTCGCCGAAACGATTTGCCGCGACGTCGCCGAAAAGGGCCTCCCGGCGCTCCTCGATTACTCGAAACGAATCGACCGGGCCGACCTAACCGCCGACCAACTCCGCGTCCCGCAAGCGGAGCTCGACGCCGCGCTCGACAAGGTCGAACCGGAATTTTTGCGTTCGGTCGACCGAATCGCGGAAAACATCGCCGTTTTCCAACGTTCGATTTTGCGCAAAGACGTTCGAATCGAGCGTCCCGGCGGTTGGCTCGGCCAGCGTTACCGTCCGTTGCGTCGCGTCGGCTGCTGCGTCCCGGGGGGCGCGGCGGCTTATCCGTCGTCGGTCTTGATGACGGTCGTTCCGGCGCAGGTCGCGGGCGTCAAGGAAATCGCCGTCATGGCGCCGCCGACGCCGAACGGCTCGTACAACCCTTATCTGTTGGCGACTTGCGCTCGACTCGGCGTTAAGGAAGTTTACCGAATGGGAGGCGCGCAAGGCGTCGCGGCGTTCGCGTTCGGCGTCGAGGGAATCCCGCGGGTCGACAAGATCGTCGGCCCCGGCAACCTCTTCGTCGCTCTCGCCAAGCGGACGGTTTACGGCGCCGTCGACATCGACTCGATCGCCGGGCCGAGCGAAGTCGTCGTTATCGTCGACGAGACGACTCGCGCCGATTACACCGCTTACGACGTCTTAGCGCAAGCGGAACACGCGCCGGGTTCGAGCGTTTTGATCGGTTGGGACGAAAAAACGCTCCGCGACGCGGTCGCCGAGATCGACGCGACGCTCGCTCGGGTCGAACGGGGCGCGCTCGCCCGTCAAGCGCTCGAAAACTTTGGAGCCGTCGTTTTGACCCGCGACGCGGAGGAGGCTTGCCGCGTTACGAACGAAATCGCGCCGGAACACCTGCACATCGCGACGCAAAACGCCGAGGAACTCGCCGAAAAAATCCCCTGCGCGGGCGCGATTTTCCTCGGCAACCACACCCCGGTCGCGCTCGGCGACTACGCCGCCGGCCCGTCGCACGTTCTTCCGACGAGCGGTTCGGCGCGCTTCGCCAGCGGCTTGTCCTGCAACGACTTCATTCGCGGCAACAGCCTCCTTTGCTTCGACCAAGCCGGGCTCGAAAACCTCGCCGACGACGTTTACCGCGTCGCGACGGTCGAAGGTTTGACCGCCCACCGCGGCAGCGTCGAAATTCGCCGTCCGCAAAAATAACGTCCCCCCTCAACAACGGTAAAACCGGCGCCGCGTCGACCGTCGAGCGGCGCTTCGCCGCGCCGGTTCGCGACCTGCGTCTTTTGTATGTTTTACGTATTCCACGCCGTTTAACGTCGTCGCGTTCTTCGGCGTTTATTCGCCGCGACGGCGCCGTCGGGTTCGCCCGCTTGCCGTCGCGATTTTCCCCCCTTTATATTAATAAGGAATCCTTACGATGACGTTGTTCAACGCGTTTGCGAAAACCGTTTCGGCGTTCGCGCTCGGCGGCGTTCTCTTCGGCGCCTCCGCTTCCGTTCTCGCGCACGACCTTTACGTTCCGAAAAACGAAAACGAGTCTTACGGTTATAACGATTCTCCGAAGCAATGGTGGAGCGAATACCGCGTTCACGACCCGAAACGTCCGCTTCCGAAGCGTCTGAATCTCGCGCCGCCGACCTACTTCGCGCCCGCGCCGGCCGACGCTAAAGTCCTCTTCGACGGAACGAACCTCGACGCTTGGGAACCGACGCAATGGAAGCTCGTCGACGGCGCCGTCGAATGCGTTTCCGGCGCGCTCCGCACGAAAGAAAAGTTCGGCGCGTTCCAACTCCACCTTGAATGGAAATGCCCGGCGAACTTCGAAGGGAACTGGGGCGACCAAGGGAACAACGGCGTCATTATTCAAGGCGCGTACGAAATCCAAGTTTTCGACTCGCACAAAGTGAACAATTACCCGGACGGTTCCTGCGGTTCGGTTTACGGTCAAACGCCGCCGCTCGTCAACGCTTGCGTTCCGGCCGGCAACTGGCAAACGTACGATATTTTCTTCACCCCGGCGAAGTTCGACGACGCGGGCGAAGTCGTTGAAAATCCGCGCATTACGATTATGCAAAACGGCGTGATGGTTCAAAACAACCAAGAAATTTACGGCTCGACGTCGCACTTCAACCTGCCGGGCAAACACCCGCAAGGCAAGGGCCCGATCGCGTTCAGCGGACACGGTTGCCCGGTGCAATTCCGCAACGTTTGGATTCGCCCGCTCGACTGATTTCGCTTAACCGCGACCGCCCCCGCGCCGCGACTTTCGTCGTTTCAACGTCGACGTTTTCGCCGTCGACGCAACGTTAATCGCCGAAACGCGACGCGTCGCAAGCGGTTGAAGCCGAATAAAAAAGACGCCGGTTTTCGCCTTACGAAGCGAAACCGGCGTCTTTTTATTCAACGCAATTTCTTAAACGACGTTACTTCGCTTCGCCGCCGAGGAAACCGCGTCGCCGCGCCTTCTCGTAAGCGCCGATCAAATGAAAGACGCCGCAACTCGAAATTTGGTCGAAGTCGGGCGTTTCGAGCGCTTCCCGAAGAACGCGTTCCGCCTCGGCGTTAAACGACGTCGCGTTCGCCGAATCGACCGCTTGCGTCAGCGCGAGTTCTCCGCAAGCCCGGGGCGCGTACCACGTGTTCCGGTAATCGCCGACGAGCCCGCCGACTTCCCGCCAACTCGGCGCGAGCTGCGTCAAATCGCGACTTTTCAGCGTTTGCAGCGCGCCGTTTTGTCGTTTCGCCGCCAACTTCGCGACGAAATCGGTCGTTTCGGCGAGCGTCTTTTTCAGCGCCGCGTCCGGTTCGAGCCGCCAAAGAACGTCGAGCGATTCCTGCATTTGCAGCAGCGCGTACGTCGCGACCGAGTTCTGCAGCTTGACGTTCTCCCGAATATGCGCCGACTGCGCGACCGTCTCCGGCGCCCAACGCCGCCAAAGCGTCCAATATTCGTCCGCTTTTCCGTCGTTCCCGGAGCGTTTCGCAACGTCCCAAGCGACCGCGTAAAGCGCCGGCAACCGCGCCGCCTCGTGATCGTCGACGTTCGCCATTCGGCAAATCCCGCGTCGGCAACGGGTTCCGTCGGAGCAAAGGAAGTCGAAATCGTTCTCCGGAACGACGTTTCGCGTCATTCGGTCGGCGATCGCGAAGAGAATTTTCGCGGCGCGTTCCTTCGTTTCGTCGTCGGAGAGCGGGGAGCGCCAATATTCCCAAACCGCCAGCGCGAGGTGCGTTACTTGGTCGCGCGAACTGTTGATATACCAAGATTTCGGCGCTTTCGGACTGACGCCGCGAGCGACGAACCCGGGCGAGCCGGAAACGGTCGTCAAGAGTTCGAGTCCTTCGAAAACGTCGCGAGCTTTCGCTTTAAGCGACTCGTCGCCGGTCGTCGCGAAGCGGTCGACCAACGCCGTCAACATAACGCCGCCGGAAATCGCGCAGTCTTCCATCGCCGTTCCGTACCCGCATTCGTTCGGGTAAAGGCGCGCGACTTCGTCTTCGGTCGGGAGGAGATCGAGCGTTTTCCCGACTTCGCGACTTTCGATAAAGTCGTAAAAGAGCTTGGTTTGCGGCGAGTAAAAGTTCCGCCAAGCGACGGCCCAAGCGCGGTCGACTTGCGTCGCGAGCTTGCGTTCCTCGACGAGGCTAAAAAGCGACAAATCGTCGACAAGCGGGAAATCGATTCCTTCGCTCCACATCCGTTTCACTTCTTCCGGATCGTTCGTTCCGAAGCAGTTGATCCGGACGCCCGCCGCCTTGAGCCGCGCGATATCTTCCGCCGTGTAAACGCCTTTCACCAGTTGGACGAACTCCGTTTTCAGTTCGAGCGTCAAGTCGACGTAAGCTTTCGAGTCGTTCCCCTGCCGCGACATATTGCAGGTCAAAATATCCGATTCGACCGCTCGCGCCGCCAAGATGTTCTCTTTCGTCGTCGCCAAAAACGCTCGGTCGAGCCGCTTTTGCTCGACGATGACCGCGACGACCTTTGCGACCGCCTCGACCGGGCCGTAATAATGCACGTTAATCCAAGTATCGCGCGGCATAACGGACAACGCCTCTTCGAACGTCGGGACTTTCGCGCCCTTGAACTCCTCGCCGAACTTGACGCCGGCGTCGAAGCTCTTAATTTCGGCGAGCGTAAGTTCCGCGACTTTCCCCTTTCCGGTCGTCGTGCGGTCGACGGAATCGTCGTGCATTACGATCAGCGCGCCGTCCTTCGAAACGCGGACGTCGAGTTCGATTTGCCCGGCGTTCTTTTCGGCGGCCATTTTGAACGCTTCGAGCGTGTTTTCCGGGCCGTTCCGCAGCGTTCCTCGGTGAGCGCAAAGCCCGCGACTCGGCGTTTTATGCGGCGGCGTCGAATCCCCGCGCTCGGCCCAAACCGCGCCGACGCCCAAGGACGCGGTCAACAGCGCCGCCAACGCTAACGTCAACGTTCGCAACGTTTTCATTCTCGTTCTCCTTCCAATAAATCCGATATTGCCGATACTTCGCGCCGCCGACTCGCGACGCCTTTCCGTCGATTATGAAGCGCCGCCCCTCGGAAGTCAAGCGAAAAACGCCGTTTCGCCCGAAAAAACGCGATTTTTCCCCGCGCTTCTTTCGTTTTTCTTCCCCTAGGCGCCGAGAAAATCGCCTTGACTTTTCCGAAACTCGCGATTATACTGAACGTAGTTTGGCGCTCGAGCCGATTTCGCAAGCTCGCCGCCGCCCGTTTTCCCCTTATATTTAGGAACTCGCGATGTCCGCCGAACATTCTCCCGCGCCCTTCGACGCCGTTTCGCCCGGCGCCGTTCCCCCTAACTCGCCGATTCCGCGACACATAGCGATCGTGATGGACGGCAACGGTCGTTGGGCCGAGCGCCGCGGACTTCCGCGTCCGGAGGGGCATATTCGCGGCTCGGCGATCGTTTCGCCCTTAGTCGAGGAGGCGGCGCGGCTCGGCGTCGAACGGTTGACGCTTTACTGTTTTTCGAGCGAAAATTGGAAACGCCCGCAAACGGAACTCGACGCGCTGATGGGGCTCTTGAAGGCGTACATGATCGAACAACGTCCGACGCTCGAAGCGCAGAACGTGCGACTTCGCGTCGTCGGACGTCGCGCCGGAATCCCCGCCGACGTTCTCGCCGAAATGGACAAAACGGTCGAATTAAGCGCCGCCAACACAGGTTTAACGTTAGCGCTCGCAATCAATTACGGCTCGCGCCTTGAAATCGTCGACGCGGTGAAAGCGATCGTCGCGGAGCTTTCCGACCCGGCGGCGCGAGCGGCGGCGCTCGAAAAAGCGGGCGTTTCGACGGTCGACGAGCTGATCGACGAGCGTTACTTTGCATCGCGTCTTTACGAACCGGACGCGCCGGATCCCGACCTCCTAATCCGAACCGGCGGCGAAATGCGCTTGAGCAACTACCTCCTTTGGCAGCTAAGTTATTCGGAACTTTGGGTTTCCGACGTCCTTTGGCCGGACTTTACGAGGGAAACGCTTTGGAACGCGATTCGCGCCTTCCAAAAACGCAAGCGTCGCTTCGGCGGCTTGAACGCTCCCGAAAAAGCGGACGGCGTTCTTTAACGCCGCGACGCGCCGACTGGCCGAAAACCAGACGGGCCCCGCCGTTTCCAATCGCTAAACACTGTCGATTAACAACTTAATCAACTTCTTAAAACCGCGTTTTCCAGGCGCGGTTTCTTACCGCGTTCAAATGTAGCAAAAATCAAATAATCAAAGATTATTATCGTTTCTTTTTTCTAAAAATCAAACGCCGACTCTTTCTCGCGCTCGACTGCGTAATTTCGCCCAAAAACGCGTCGTTTTCTTGAAACGCGCTCTTCCTTTTGTTATAATTAGCGTTGCGGCGTTCGATTTATTCGCGACGCGCCGCCGCTTTCGCGTTTTCTTCCCCCGCGTTCTTCGAAGTTTCGGAGGTTTTTATGCGACGTTTCCCCATTTTCCGCCGGCTCCTTTTTCTCGCCGCAACCGTTTTTATTTCAAGCGCTTGCAACGTCGCGCTTAGAGCCGACGCTCCGCCGAGCGCGACGCTTTCCGCCGACTTCCGCGCTAAAATCGTCGACGATTGGCGCCGTCAAGAAGCGACGTTCGGCCGCGAGTTTGGTTCCCGGGAATCGCTCGACGCCTTGAAGCGACGCGCCGCCGACCTTCTCGAGTACCTCGACGCCGAGGAAGCGACGACGCCCGCCCTCCGCGCTCGACTCGAAACCGCGCTCGCCGACGCCGAAAAACTCTCGGTCGACGCCAACGCCGCCTCGACGCTAACCGCTTGCGAAACATTGCGTTGGGCCGTTCGCGACGCGGCGCTCTCAAACCCGCTCGTCGCCGGGAAGCCGCTCCTTTTCGTCAAGAAAAACCGCTTCGTTTGCCAAATGCTGCACGAATATCTCGGCTATTATTACGAGTACGGAGGGATTTCCGGCGGCGGCCTCTTCGTCTTGGAGAACCCCGGTTTTTCGGACGCGACCCGCGAACTCGGCGCCGGCAAACTCCCGCGCGGCGTCTATCAAACGCCGTCTCTATCTTTCGACGGCAAAACGGTTTACTTCTCGTTCGCCGACCTCTCGCAAGTTCAGCCGGAAGACGCGCCGCTTCGGACGTCCCGAGATCTTAGCGGCCTCGGCCTTTGGGAACGTTTTCACGACGAGTACGAAAATCGCGAAGACGGCAAGTTCCACCTTTTCGCGCTTGATATCGAAACCGAGACGCCGCGCCAACTTACGTTCGGACCGTTCGACGATTTTTCGCCGCTTCCGCTTCCGGACGGCTCGCTCGGTTTCGTCTCGACGCGACGCGGCGGTTTCGCCCGTTGCAATTCGCATTGGGAACCGCTCCAAACGCATACGCTGCATCAACTTACGCCGGACTGCAAGACGATTCGCCGTCTCTCCTACCATGAAACGGACGAGTGGACCCCGTCGCTAACCCCCGACGGGCGAATCGTTTACACGCGTTGGGATTACGTCGACCGCGACGCCGCGAGACACCACGGTCTTTGGCTGACGAATCCGGACGGAACGAACGCGACAAGTCTTTTCGGCAACTACACTTACGAAGTCAACGCCTGTTATCAAGCGCGAGCGATTCCCGGCTCGAACAAATACGTTTTCATCATCGGCGGACACCATTGGGTTATCGGCGGCGCGCTCGCGCTCCTCGACCCGTCGCGCCTCCAATACGACCCGGAAACCGCCGAAGACTCCTTGGCGCCGATTGAGAATCTGTCGCCGGAAATCGAGTGGGCTGAGTCGCCGGACGAATGTCCGAAGTCCTATTATTACGCGCCTTATCCGCTTTCCGAAGACGTTTACTTCACGTCGTACAGCGCGGAGCCGCTCGGCGGGATGGCGTCCCCCGACCATCCGACCGACGCCGGCAAACTCGGCCTCTATTACCGCGACCGGTTCGGCAACCTCGAACTTTTGTTCGACGACCCTAACTTTTCGTGCCTTTGCCCGATTCCGCTCGAAGCGAGCGAAGCGCCCGCCCTCTTCCCGACCGCGCTCCCGGCGTCGGCGTTCGAACCGCGCGGCGAATTCGGAACGCAAAACGAGCCGTCGTCCGGACTTGCGACCGGTCCTTGGGCCGAGCTTTGGGCGGAGCCCGCGCTCGACGAAACGCCGTCGAACGACGCCAAGTCGCCAACCGCCGAAAAAAGCTCCGGCGACGTCAAACCGCAAAACGTCGAAAAAACGCTCGTTGACGCCGCGTCGACAACAGCCGACGAACCGTTCGGAACCTTTTTCCTCGCCGATGTTTACGAAAGCCTCGCGTCGCTTCCGAAAGGTCGAAAAATCGTCGAGTTGCGCGTCTTCCAGCTCTTGCCGAAATACCCCGATTTCCCCGGCAACGTTCCGCGCCTCGGACACGCTTACGCCGAAAACGCTCGGCTTTACCTCGGTTCCGTTCCGGTCGAAGCGGACGGTTCGGCTCACTTTAAAGCGCCGTCGCGCAAGCCTTTATATTTCCAAGCGGTCGACGAAACCGGGCGCGCCGTTCAGACGATGCGGAGCGAAGTTTACCTGCAAGACGGCGAAAATCGCGGTTGCGTCGGTTGCCACGAGCAAGCCGGTTACACGGGCCAAAACGTTGAAACGCAAAGCCTTGCGCTCGGTCGCGACGCGTCGGAAATCGTCCCGGGCCCCAAAGACGCCCGTCCGTTCGCCTTCCCGCGTTTGATTCAGCCGATTCTCGACCGCGCTTGCGTTTCTTGCCATCGCGACGCAACCGCCGACGGCGAAACGACTTCCGACGCTCTTCCCGCAGCCGCGCCCAATTTGACCGGCGCCGTCGAGGGCGAGTTTACCCGGTCTTACGACGCCTTGAAGCCGTATTTGCGTTGGTACGAATGGGGCGGCGCGTCGATTCAACAGGTCGCGACGCTCCCGGGACGTTGCGGCGCCGACGAAAGCCCGCTAACCGCGATTCTCGACGACGAAAACCACCGCGACTTACCGAATTTCACCGACGCCGACCGTCGAACGCTTTACCTTTGGCTCGACGCAAACGTTCCGTTTTACGGCGTTTACGACCGTCGCGAACGTCAAAAAATCTTGAACGGCGAATCGGTCGCCCCGCCGCGCCTCCAATAACCGCCGCTTCCGTTTTGAGCGCCGCCGGAACGGTTCGCTTGTCCCGGCGTCGCGCAAAAACGCTTCGCTTTTCAAAAAATCAAACCAAAGGAGTGTTTCCGATGACCGACCAAAACGATTTCCTCGACGACCTTCCCGAAAATCTGCCGGAAGACTTTTTCAATCAAGACTTTACCGACGACGAACGCGAACGAGGTTGGCGCCATACCGAACGCCTTCTCGAAGAGATTTTGGGCCCGAGCGAACCGCTCGTGTTGCATTCGATCGTTCCGTTTTGCATCGGCGGGGCGCTCGACCTTTACTATTACGCCAATTCGCGTTTCGGCGGGACGTTTTTCGCGTCGCAAGAGTTAACGGCGCCGGAATTTCTCCCGTCGAACCGTTCCTTCAATGCGCTCGAACTTGCGATCGCGACGCGACTTACGGTCAAGTCGCAACCGGAATTGACAATCTCCGGCGGGCCGGAATCGACAAAGAAACCGGGTTTCTTCAAGCGTCTTTTCGGACGCGAAAAACCGGTCAAATCGCCCGAAGAAAAGAAGCGCGACGATCTCCATCGCGTCTTGACGAATTTGGCGTTTTACGTTTGTTCGGACGGCGTCGAGGTCAACGGCGGCGAGACGCTGGAATTTCCTCAAGAATTTGAAGACGAACAACTTGCGGGCCGCTGTTTTATCTTCGACGAACTTCCGGCGACGGCGCCCGTTCCGGTTCCGACGTCGCCCGACAAAAGATCGCCGCTCGACGGCAAGCGTTTCGGAGTCCTCCTCGCGATCGAAGTTTTCCGCGAAGAAATGAACTGGGCGCGCGAGCAAGGAACGGAAAAACTCGTCGAACGCCTCAAAGACGCCGGCGCCTATCCGTTCTCCGATCTCGACCGCGAACCGGTCGTTTGAGCGTCGCTCTAAGACTTCGACCGCAAACCGCGTTCCCCTCCACGCCGCCGCTTCCCAATTTAACGCTAAAAAAAACGCCGCCGACCAACCGTCGACGGCGTTTTAATCCGTTAATTCGCAACTTTTTCGCAACGAGTCTTGTTTTTGCTGCGTTTAACAAAAATTAAAACTCGCGCCGTTTCGATTATCGGCGCGATTTCTTAAAAATCAAAGATACGAGTCTTCGCGGCTCAAAAATTCTTGCACGTAAATCCGAACGCCCTCTTCCAGCGAAGTCGACGGTTTGTCGTACCCGGCGGCGCGCAACTTCGCCATATTCGCCTTCGTGTAATATTGATATTTATCCCGCAATTCTTCCGGCATCTCTTTGAAACCGATTTTCGGCGTCTTTCCGGCGGCGTCCCAAGTCGCTTTCGCCAAGTCGTAAAAGCTTCTCGCTTCGCCGCTTCCGACGTTAAAAAGCCCCGAGACGTTCGGATTGTCCAGCGCCCAAAGAACGACGTTCGCGACGTCGCCGACCCAAACGAAGTCGCGGAGCTGCTCGCCGTCGCGATAGTCCGGGTTGCACGACTTGAAAAGAAGCGTCTCTTCGTCGCGCTCGACCAACGGATAAAGGTGCGCGACGACCGATTTTTGTCCGCCTTTATGATATTCGTTCGGGCCGTAAACGTTGAAAAATTTCAAGCCGACGAACTGCTTCGGCGTTCTGCGACCGAGCGCGACGTCTCGCGCTATCTTTCTGTCGATAAACGCTTTACTCCACCCGTATGCGTTCAACGGCCGCAACGCGTTCAAGTATTCGAGGTCGTCGCGGTCGTCGAAACCGAGTTCGCCGCCGCCGTACGTCGCCGCCGACGACGCGAAAATCAACCGCTTTTCTTCGTCGCGGCAAAAATCCCAAAGCGTTCGCGTCAAGCGGATATTCGATTCGGCGATCAAGTCGACGTCGCGTTCCGTCGTCGCGGAAATCGCGCCCATATGCACGATCGCGTCGATTTCCGAAACGTTCGCCGCCAAAAACTCCGGAAGTCGTTCCGGCGCGACGACTTCCGCCAACTCGCGCTTTGCGATGTTGCGCCATTTGTCGCCGTTGCGCAAGCGGTCGACGACGACGAGATCGTCGAAAGCGCGCTCGCCGCTCCGCATTTCGCGCTCCAACGCGGCTAAAATATTCGAGCCGATGAAACCGGCGCCGCCCGTTACAATAATCATAACCAATCCTCCGCTTCTTTCATCGAGCCGACGACCGCGTCCGCCGCCGTTTTCGGTTTCTTAATTGTTTTTTCGCAACTTTTTTGATCGTTTTCAAACGCCGGCGCAAAAAGCAGATTTTTTCCGACGCCCGCCGCGACGCCCGCCTCGACGTCGCGCTCTTTGTCGCCGAGCGAAACCGACGCGCTCATGTCGATATTTAGCAATACTTTAGCTTTTAAAAACATTCCAGGTTTCGGCTTGCGGTCGTCGCCGGAAAGGGTCGGGCAATGAAAAACGGCCGCGATTTCGACGCCTTCGTCGCGGAAGCGTTCGAGCGTCCAAGCGGTCAGCGCTTCGAAGTCGGCCTCGGTAAAATACCCGCGCTCGATCCCGGACTGATTCGTCGCGATCACGATTAAATACCCAAGCCGCCGCGCTTTACGGCAAAGTTCGAAGACGCCGTCGATAAAATCGAATCGCTCCTTTTGGTAAACGTAACCGTAATCGACGTTAATCGTGCCGTCGCGATCCAAAAAGAGCGCTTTTCTCGGCTCGTTTTCCATTTCCCGCCGCTCCTTCGGCTTATAATTAGCCCAACCTACAATTAGCTCGCTTTATGATTAGCGTCGCTTAACTCCGCGCGTCCGCCGTTATTTGAACGCGTAAAACCGCTTCTCGATTTCGCCGCAGAGGTAGTGTCCGACGACGAGATGCATCTCTTGGATTTTATTCGAAACGTCGGCGGGAACGGCGATCGTCGCGTCGGCCAAGTCTTTCATCGCGCAGGGTTTGGAACCGACGAAAGCGACCGTTTTGATTCCCTTGCGCTTCGCCGACTCGAACGCCGCGACGACGTTTTTGCTCGAACCGCTCGTCGACAAACCGATCAGCACGTCGCCCGCGTTTCCCACGCCTTCGATTTGGCGGGCGAACACGACGTCGAAGCCGTAATCGTTCCCAATCGCGGTCAGCGCCGACGTATCGACCGTCAACGAAATCGAATTCATCGCCGGACGATTGATTTTGTAACGCCCAACCAATTCCGCCGCAAGGTGTTGCGCTTGCGACGCGGAGCCGCCGTTGCCGCAAAAAACGACCTTCTTCCCAGCTTTCAACGCGTCGACGCAAATTTCGACGACGGTCGCGACGTCCGCTTCCAACGTCTTTAACGCTTGCAACGCTTCGATTAAGGAATCGACTTCAGCGCTAAATTTCATCGTTTTTCCTCCTTCGCCTCGTCGGCGCGTTTCATTCTTTCGACCAAATTCGTCGTCGAGTACCCCTCGACCCGCTTCAACTCGACCGCGCGGCCGCCGTACGCGACCACTTGCCGCCCTTCCGGCCAACGGTCGAGCGAGTATCCTTCTTTCGCGACGACGTCCGGGCGCAGCAAATCGATCAGCGGTTCGGCGGTGTCTTCGTCGAAAACGACGACGTAATCGACCAGTTCGAGCGCCGCGACGATCGCCGAGCGCGTCGTTTCGTTTTGAATCGGGCGATTCGGCCCCTTGTACCGCTTCACCGAAGCGTCCGAATTGACGGCGACGATCAGCGCGTCGCACTCGGCTCGAGCTTGCGCGAAGGAATTGAGGTGCCCAAAGTGCATGCAGTCGAAACAGCCGTTCGTGAAGCCGACCGTTTTGCCGCGACGCTTCAAGTCGGCGACGACCTCCGCCAACTCTTCGCGGGTCAAGAGTTTGCGCCGCCCAAAGTTCGACGTTTTCTCGCTCGGCGCGGCGGAAACGGCGTTTTCTCCGGCGTCGATTCGAACCGTTTTCGCCGTCGCGGCTTCGATCGCTCGCTCAGCGGCGGCCCGTTTGGCGTCGAGCGCGTCGCGAAGTTCGGCGGCGGTCGCGGAAGCCGTCCCCAATTTTCCGACGACGATTCCGGACGCAAGGTTCGCCAGCTCCATCGCCTCTTCGACGCTCGCGCCCGCCCCAAGCGCCGCGCCGAACGTCGCCAACGACGTGTCGCCGGCGCCGGAAACGTCGAAAACTTCCTTCGCTTCGGTCGGAATTTGGCGCGGATCGTCGGGATTTTGTCGCGAAAAACGCATCATCCCGTATTCGCTGAGCGTCGTCAACAAATTTTCAATTTCGTAACGCTCGAAAATCCGTTTCGCGGCGGCGATCGCTTCAGTTCGAAAGTTCGGATCGGCGGGGCGCAACTCGCGTTCGGACGCTTCTTGGAACTCTTTGAGGTTCGGTTTGACGAAAGTCGCGCCGTTGTATTTCGAGTAATCGCGGCCTTTCGGGTCGACGATCGCCGGTTTGCCGAATTCGCGGCAGAGCTTCAAAATCGCTTGCGTCGTTTTCGGGGTAAAAAACCCTTTATTGTAATCGGAAAGCAACACGACGTCGGCGGAACGAATCGCTTGCGACGCGGCGGCAAAAAACTCGTCCCAAATCGGCGACAAATCGGGGAGCCGCTCTTCTTTGTCGACGCGCAGGAGATGGCTGTTCGCCGCGATCATTCGCTCTTTGACGATCGTTTTCGCTTCCGGATGGAAGAAAAGTCTGTTCCAACACTGCACCTTCGACAGCAACTCCGCGACGCGGCGTCCTTCGGAATCTTGACCGACGACGCCGACGAACGTCGTTACGCAACCGAGCGCGGCAAGGTTCGCGACGACGTTTCCAGCGCCGCCGAGCATCTCTTTGCAACTTCGGATTTTCAGCACCGGCACCGGCGCTTCCGGCGAAATGCGGTCGACCGTCCCGTACGCGAATCGGTCGAGCATTAAGTCGCCGATCGCCAATGCTTTCACATTGCTAAATTTTTCGATATAATCCCGCATCGCGCCGCGTCCTCCGTCGTTTCCGCGTCTTGCGATTTTACGCGTTTCGGGCATTTGCCCCAATTCGCGTAAATCACGTTTCTTTCGGCCGTTCGCTTCCGTTTTCGCCGTCGCGACGCGCTCCGTTTCGGCTTTTTGTCGCAGGCGGTCGTCGGCAAAATTTTAGACGCCCGAAAGATAACGTTTTTCGCCAAAAAAAGAAAGAGCGATTTTTTCAAGAAAAGCAATTTTGACGTTTTAAACGTTCGTTCGAAGCCGCTTCGTCGACGCTTCGACAAAAAAACGCGTCGAGCCCCGTTTGATTCCGGCGGCCGACGCGTTTTTTTGTTTTCGAAATCGTTAAAATCGGCGCGTTTTTCGTTTAACGGTCGCCGCGTCGCCAAAATTCGACGATTTTTTCAACGACGAACTCCGGCGTTAAACGCTCCATGCACTCGGCTTTGCCGCCGGTTCGCGGACAAACGGCGCTCCAATTCGGATCGGCCCATTCGCAAGCGCGACAATACGGCGCCCGAAGGTTCAAGTTTTGCGGATAACCGTACAACGCCGGCTCGGTCGGGCCGAAAAGAACGACCGACGGCCCGCCCTTCAACGCGCGGCGCAAGTGCGTCATTCCGCCCTCGCCGTCGATATGCGATTCGGCGCGCTTGAGCAGAATCTTCACCTCGTCGAAGTTCGTTTTCCCGACCAAATTCACGTCGACGCCCGCGATTTTCGGCGACCGCTCCTCCGAAACGCCGAGCTGAACGAACGTTCGCTCCGGAAACGCGCGCTTCAAGTCGGCGACCAAGCGGACGTAATAGTCGAGCGGCCACATCTTCGTGCTCTCGGAGGACTTAGCGGTCGCGTCGATCCCGCGATTCAGCGTTACGAACGATTTGCCGTCGAGTCCGAACTTGCGCAAAACGGCCTCTTCGTCGGTCGGCGCCGAAATGCCGACGTCGAAATCGGTTCCGATTCCCAAGAGTCCGCCGACGTCCGGCTGTTGGAGGCGAAGCTGACCGCGAACGACCGAAAGCGCGTTCGCAATTCCGTCGCCGAGCGGCTGCCGTGCAAAAATTAGCGGCTGCTCCGCCTCCAACGCTTGGTAAGCGTCGACCAACGCCGACAATTTCGGACAAAACCGCTCGACTCGAGCGCGGTCGACTCGTTCGACCAGCGGAATACGCATCGTCGAAATAAACAAATCGAAGCGGCGCGGGTCGAACGTGCGAACGTCGATCGGGTCGACGAACGCGGCTCGAGCGGGCCCCAAACTTTCCGCGAAGAGCGAAAACTTAACCGGCGCGTCCCCGACAAATCGCTTCAAATATCCAAAATAATTCGCCGAAATCAAATAATCGCCGAGCCCGCCGGTAAAATAAAGCCCGACGTTCAGCGCGTTTTCATCCCGTTCGCTCGGCGCCGAAACGCGGCGAAACGCGCTTCGCGCCGTCCAAAGAGCGAGCCGAAACGCCGTTTTTTGAAAATCGGCGCCGTATAAAGCTCGATATTTCGCAATCTTGCGATTCAATTCGACGTAATAATCAAAACGCTTAAATTTGCCCATCGACCGCCTCCGCGACGCCCCGAAGCGCGTCTTCGACCGAGATCGCGGCGAGTCGTTCGCAACGCTCGCAACCGCGCGGGCAACGCTCGACGTAAGTCGCCGTCAACCATTCGCACCCGCCCGGACAGGCGCTCGAACCCAAATTGACGTTCTCCGGGTACGCGAAAAATTCCTCCGACGTCGGCCCAAAAACAACGACCGACGGGCCCCCGCCGAGGAAACGTCGCAAGTGAACGAGCCCGCATTCGCCGTCGAAATGGCAAACCGCGTCTTTTAGGAGAATTTTAAGCTCATCAAAATCGGTTTTACCGCGCAAGTCGACGTCGACGCCTTCGATCGCCCAAGTCGCCGGACTTCCTAGTTGAACGATTTTAACGCCGGGGTACTTCCGCCGCAACGCCGCGACCAACTCGACGTATTTTTCCAACGGCCAAAGTTTCGTCGCTTCGTTCGGCCGGTCGTTCCCGGCGCCGCGTTGCAAGGTGATATAAGGCCCGTCGGCGAGTCCGAACTTCGCCTTCGTCGCCGCGACGTCGCCAAAAATTTTCGGACGAAAATCGACGCCGACGTTCAACAACCCGCCCAAGTCGGCTTGCGTTACTCGCGTCTGTCCGTTCAAGAGGGAATATTCCCGTCCCAAAAAATACGCGGGCGACCCGGTGCGGTAGTATACCGAATTGTTTTCGAAAAACGTTCGATAAAACGCGCAGATTTCGGCGACTCTCGGCTCGAGCCGCTCGATTTTTTTCCGATTACAAAAAACAAGTTTCGGAAAACGGACAATTTCCAGCTCGACGTCGCTATTTTTCAAACGCGCCGCTTGCGACGTCGAGACGATTTCGACGTTAAAATCTTGCTCGGCGCAAAGATTGCGAATCGCGGCCAACGACTTGTCGCGGTGGGAACAAACGACGATTTGCCGCTTCCCGACGAACGCCGCGTCGAACGCTCGGATATAATTCAGCGCGAGAATTAAATCGCCCAAACCTCCGAATACTTCTATTTTTACGCGACATACGTCGTCGTCGACCGGTTTGGGACACCGTTCCCCGCCCGTCCAACGAGCAATCCCCAAAAATTCCGGAAACCCAAAACCGCGCAAAGCGGCCCAAACGCCAAAACGGAGCCCGGCCCTTTTAGACGCGACGCCGTACTTGGCGACGTATTTGTCGATTTTCATCGACGCGTCGTCTAAAAAAGATCGCTTCGGCATAAAATTTCTCCAATTAATCGCTCGACAACAAGCCCGACAAACAATTCCCGCGACGCGAACCCTTATTCGCGCCGTTTTCTTCGTTTCGGCGACGACGAAAACTCGTCGCTCCGACGTCCTTAATTAATATCGGCCCGGAAAAAGCCGCTGAAATTTATCAAAGTCGTTTCGTCGTTTATTAATGTAAGGGGAAAATCGTCGCTATCGCGGATTTTAAAAAAGAACGTTCGCGACGTCAAGCCCGGTTTCGAGGCTCGCCGCGAACGTTTTCAACGATTTTCCGCTTTCTTCCGTCGTTGTTTTCAGCGTTCTTGCGTTATTTTAGCGTTTTGAAAAAATTTTCCCTGCCAAGAGTCGCGACGACGAAAAACAACGTCGACGGCGTTGCGGGCGGCGTGTTTCTTCGCCGTCCAATCGGGCGCCAACAAATACGGCTCCGACGCTTCCCCGGAAATCCGCTCGATCACCGTCTCCGGCGACTGCAACTCCAAAAAGTCGACGACCGCCTCCGCGTAATCGTCCAACCGGGGCGGCTCGACCTCCCCGACTTCCCAAAGTCGCGCCAACTTCGTGTTCCGCACGACGTAAAGATGGTGAAGTTTTAACGAATGGAAGCCCAAATCGGCGACCAACCGCGCCGTCCGCCGCATATCGTCGCGAGTTTCGCCCGGCGCGCCCAAAATGACGTGCGTTCCGAGCCGCAAACAGCGCTCTTTCGCCCGTCGAACCGCGTCGACGAACGTCGCGCAATCGTGCCCGCGGTTGAAGAATTTCAGCGTCGCGTCGTTGGCCGACTGGAGCCCGATTTCGAGCGCGAGCCATTTTTCGCGAGCGATTTCCGCCAAGAGATCGAGAACCGAATCGCCGAGCGCGTCCGGGCGGGTGCCGATCGCAATACCGACGACCTCCGGGCGGCGCAACGCGACTTCGTATTTGCGACGCAACTCGTCGAGCGGCGCGTGCGTGTTCGTCGACGGCTGGAAATACGCGATGAAGCGGTCGACGTCGAACCGGCGGCGGAGTTGGCGGATTCCGTCGTCGAGCTGCGCGTCGAGATCGTCGAGTCCGAAGAAGCGGCCCGGACTGAAACTGACCGCGTCGCAGTAAATGCAACCGCCGCGCCCGACCGTCCCGTCGATGTTCGGGCAAGAAAAATGAGCGTCGACGCTAATCTTGCGGACGACGCCGCCAAATTCGCGTTTAAAATAGGCGCTTAAGGGGAAATAACGCGCCCCGGAACGCCGCCAAAACGGAACGCCGCCGTCGCCCGTTTTCCCCGTTTTTTCCATTTTACCCGCCTTATACTTTTCGCTCAAACCGCCGTTTGTTATCAAACGAAAAACAACGAGACGGCGCGCTTTCTCAACGCCGAAAAATCGCGACGCTCCTTATCGCTAACGTCAAAAACACGCCGCCGCCCTTATTATTAACGTCAAAAACGCGTCGAGCGTTGGTCGCGCAAGACGTTTCAGCGTTTTCAGACGCAACCAACGCTAAATAACGCGTTTCGCCGTCAAGCGGTTTCCGGCATAAAGGTCGGTAAGACGACGCCGTTGCGCGGGCCCGCTTCGCCGCGAACTTGCGCGACGTGAATCTCGGTGTTCTTCGCCCCAAGCGCGTACATCGCGGCGCGGAGTTCCTTCGCGTCGGTCGGAATCAGGAAGATCGGCGACCACTCTCCGGCGTATCGGTTCAGCTCCGTCCGAATCAGCGCGGCGGCCTGCGCTTCGGTTCGCGCGGCGCCGGGCCCGACCATCGCGCTTCCGGGGTCTTTCACCGAGCCGACGAAACCGCAAATCTCGCCGGTCGCGTCGTCGACGAGAACGCTGAGCCCCCAAATTCCGTCCTTATTTTCGATAAAATACGCAAAATCTTTCGAACGGTCGATCCCGTAAATCTCCGTTTCGAGCGCGACCAACGCCGGAACGTCTTCCGGAACCGCGTCGCGAATCGTCGTTCCGGCGGGCGCGTCGACCGCGAAGCCTTCGGCGGGAACGGCGACCGTCATATCTTGGAAGACGGCGGTCGGAACGAACCCAGCGCGGTTGTACGTCGAGAAGGAGTCGAGGTTCATCGCGCTCGAAACCAAACGCAACGGCTGGTTGCGCCGCTCGGCGACGTCGACGATATATTTCAGCAGCTTCGACGAGACCTTGCGCCCGAAATACTCCGGCGCGACCGTCATGATCCCGAGCGAAACGTGCGTCGGACGCGGATGGAAGAAGCAGGAACCGGCGATTTTCCCCGTCTCGGCGTCCTCCGCGACGACGCAGCAATCCGGGTCGAGCGCGTCGTAAACCCGCGCGTAAAGGGTCGCCGCCTCCGCCGACGGAACGACCTGCTCGAATCCGCGGTTCTTCTTGTACCAAACGTTCAGCGAGTCGCAAATCAACGCCGCGACCGCCGCGTCGTCCTCCGCTTTCTTCAACCGAATCAAAATGTTCGCCATCGACGCCGCCGTCCTTTCTTTCGCTGTTTCGCTAATCGCGCTATTTCGTCGTTTTTGCCGACGCGTCCGCAAGGAACCTCGCCGACTCCGTAAAAACCGTTAAATTCTACCGTTTCGTCCAATTTACTTCACGACGTGGAACGCCCAAAGCCCGAAGGCGACCGGCGCCGCGAGAAGGAGCGAGTCGTAAATATCGAGGAAACCGCCGAACCCCGGGACGTTTGTTCCGGAATCTTTGCGCATCACGTCGCGCTTAATCAGCGACTCGGCCAAATCGCCGAGCATCCCGGCCAACCCGACCGCCAAGCCGTAAATAACGACGCCGCCCCAAGTCGTTCGCGACGGTTCGCCGGTCGTCAACGGAAAAAGAACCGCGACGGAGAGCCAAGCGCCCAAAATCGCGAACGCGATCCCGCCGACCGCGCCCTCGATCGTTTTGCCGGGGCTCAAACTCGGCGCCATCTTATGTCGTCCGATCAGCCGTCCGACCGTGTACGCGCCGACGTCGCAGAGCTTCGCGACGGCGATCATCGAAACGAGCGCCGGAACGCCGTACGCGATGCGCAACATCACCAAAAACGACCCCAACAGCCCGACGTAAACGATCGCGAAAACGGCGCCGGTCAGGTTGATCAAGTGTCCGCCCGGCAACTTGAAACGGAGCATCTCGCCGACGAACGCGATCAGAACGCCCGCCGCGATCGCAAGGAGCGTGTGAACGGAAGCGAAGGCCGCCGTCTTCCACTGCGCGCCGTCCGAAAACGCCCAAAACGACCGCGACGCGAGCTCGCCGTCGTCGAACTTCGCGTTTCGCCGCTCGACGTTCTTTTCGACGATTTCGTCGGAGTCCGCCTCGTCGCCTTGAATTGAGCGCAACGCCGCCAACGCCTTTTCGAGCGCTTCGGTCGCGCGGCCGATTTCCTCGTCTTTTTTAGCGTCCTCGTCGGTCTCCTCCGCCTCGACGAGCGTTTGCGGCGGCGGGTCGGCGAGCGTTCGCTCCAACTCGATCAAGAGCGGCAGCGAGTTGTAGCTCGACGCCCAACAAAGGAGGATCGTCCCAAACACGCCGAAATAAATCGTCGTCCGACGCGGATAAATTCCTCCGGCGTTCAAAAGCGTCAGCGTCTCTTTGCAAAGGAAATAAACGCAAATCAAGAAAAACGGAATCAACGCCAACCCCGGCGCCGGCGCCTTCGCGTCGAGATAGCAGAGCCCGACCAACGCCGCGACGACCGGAACGCCGATCGATAAACGCCAAATCAACATGTCGCAACCTCAACTTTCTTTTCTCGTTCGCGCTTCCGCCGTCGAACGTCCGTCGTCGATTATACTTTCTTTCTCGCGAAAATTCTAGTCGCTCCGCCTTTTTCTCGACGATTTTTTACAAAATTTTCGCGGCGTTTCGGAGGCGCCGCTCGCTTCCTCTCGCGTTTTTCCGTTAAATTCGGCAAAGTCCGTTTTTTCGTCGACAGAATCGGCAAAAAGGCGCGTTTTGTGGAAAATTCGAATTGATTTTTCGCGGTCTTGCCCTATCCTTGAGAATAATTGGGAAGGTTCGAGCCGTTTTCCTCGCTCGTTTCGGCTTAACTATCGCGCTTTTCGTTTTTCTTCGCGCCGGTCGACGAGCGTCGCGGCTTCGTTCCCTTCCTTCGAGCGAGGGCGCGGTCGAGTTTCGGCGTTCGCCGGCGTTCGCTCATCTTCTCGCGTCGAAAGCGCCGCGTCGACGACGTCCGCGTTTTCCGTCGTTTTACGTTTTGATTATTTGAACCGCGTTCGCGTTCCCTCGTCGGCGGCGACGGTCGAACGGTTCGGAGATTGCGATGCAAGACGTTTTGTCGTTCGAAATGTTGACGCTGAAAGAATTGGGCGCGCTCGCTTCCGAAGCTCGCGTCCCGCGTTGGAGTCGTCTAAAGAAAGCGGAGCTCGTCGAGCGGCTCGTCGCGGCGGGCGTTCCGGTTCCGACCGTCGAGGAACTCGCCGAGCGTCGACGACGCGAGCAAGAGGAACGCCGCGCGCAAAATTCCCCGCTGTCGCCGCCGAACGGGCCGTCTTCCCCGCTTTTCGACGCCGCGTCGAACGAGCCGCTCGTTCCGCAAAACAACGAACAAAGCGAAAAGAAAATCGCGACGGAAACCGAAAAAATCAAAAACACCGTCGACGCCGAGCCCGCCGCCTCGCCGACGCCGCCGAGCGTCGCGCCCGAAGCCGTTTCCGAAGCGACCGCGCGAGCTCTCTCCTTCAAAGAAAAAATGCGGACGCGCAAAATTATCGGCTCGCCGACCGACCGCAACGACCGGCTCGTTCTAACCGTTTGCGACTCGTATTGGCTCCGAGCCCGCTGGGAGGCGACTCCGCGAAGCGTCGAACGCGTTCGCTCGGCGATGGGGCCGAGCTGGCACACGGCCGAGCCGACGATCCGCGTTTACCGCGTCGACCGCGAGCCG
>JAFYQR010000019.1 GCA_017559825.1 Thermoguttaceae bacterium
CTTCCAGCCACGCGTCGTCCCAAAAAACTTTAAGCAGTTCCTCGGTCGCCGCGTCAAAGATCGGGTCGAGAAGCGCGACGTTGTTTTCGTCGATCGGCAGGAGCTTCGCCGCGACGGCGTTGAAGTCCGCCGCCGACTCGACGACGACCCAATATTCGACCGCCGGATCGGCAAACCACTGCGCTCGTTGGCCGCTCTCGGTCGCCTCCGAAAGCTCGAGCGGCTCGGCCTCCAACGCGCCGGGCCGAACCGAAATCGCCAGCCCGTTCGGCGAGTCCGCCAAATCGGCCTTCCACGCGAAATAACCGCTCGTTTCGGGAGTTACGGTAAAGACGTACCGCCGCTTGCCGCCGTCGGAATCGAGCGTTCCGGCGAACTCGTACTCGTCGACCTTCCCTAAAATAATCGGCGAATCGTCGTCGTAAATCGTTCCCTTGACGAGCGCGTTCTCGTTCGTCAAATAAGCGTTTTCGAGATCGACGATCTCCAAAAAAAAGTCGGTCGCCGGGTTCTCGTAGCCTCCTTCGACCGCGGCGAGCCCCTCCGGTTTCAACGCGTCGTAATTGCCGAGAACGTAAAACTCGATCGTCGCGGTCGTTTCGCCTTGCGCGATCACTTTCGGATCGCCGACCGGAACGACGAACGCCTCGCTCTCGACCGCCGTTCCGCCGAGCGCGACGCGGTAATTGAACGAAACGTCGAGCCGCGCCGGAGCGTCCAGCTCGACGACGAACGTCGCGACGGTCGAGCCTTCGTCGCCTTCGTAAACGAACGCCTCTTGAACGGTCATGTTTGGCAAATTCGTCGGCTTCACGGCTATCGTCAGCTCGGCCGCGTCGCTCCAGTAGACGCCGTCGAAGACGGAAATCGTTACCACACGGTCGGTTAGATTGCAAAAATCCTTCGCGTTGAAGTACGTCAGCGACGCGATCGCGTCCTCGTACTCCTCGAGCGTCCCGACGCCGGAGAGCGTTACGACGCCCCCTTGCTCGTCGAACGACGCGCGTAAATTCGTCCCGGCGATCGACGCGTCGAGCGATTCGTCGACGCCGTCCGGACGGTTCGCGAACTCGATTTTCGCGCCGTACAGAAACGCCGAATCCGCGTCGGCAATAGTTAGCTTCGACGCCGCCAAAACCTCCGCCGAGTCGACGGCGCCCTCGACGAAAACGGCGGAAAAATCGGTTCCGTCCGCCTCGACGCCGTTCAAGTCGACGATCGGAGGCGCGGCGCCGGCGTCGGAGGTCCGGAAATCAAGTTTCGCGTTGACGCCGTCGTTAATCGAAACGGTTTTCGTTACCGGCGACGCGAACCCCTCGCCCTCGACCGTTACGCGGTACGTTCCGTTCAAGAGAAAAATTTGGTATCCGCCCGCGTTCGCCGACGTTATCTCGACTTTTTTTTGCGGCGTTTCGGAACCGTCGAGCCGCTCGATCGTCAGCGTCGCGCCGCCGAGCCCCTCCCCGGCGTCGTAAAAGAGGTCGCGGTCGGCGTCGTCGAACACGGAGCCGAGCAGATACGCCCCGTCCGTTCGCGCGCCAAGAACGCTCGTTCCAAAGTCGATCGTCGCGACGTTCGGGCCGACGTCTTTTTTCGTCGTCGAAATCGAAACGCCGATCTCGGTGAACGCCGCGTTCATGAACGCGTCTCGGTGCGAGTGCGTCGGAACGCCCCAGTCGACGGCGAAGGCCTCGAAGATAAAGGAAGCGACCGAAAAATTCCCGGACGCCGCGAAGGAGCCGCCGACGTTTTCCCCGAGCGCGAACGATCCGTCGGCGTTCGACGCGCCGGACTCGAATCCGGCGTCGACGACGCGGTCGGCCAAGCTCTTTTCGCCGCTTGTTTGATGCGACACGTCGTTGCGGGCGATCATCGCTCGGTTGTGCGTCGCGGCGGCGACGTCGAGCGCGGAGTTCACCGCGAGCGGGGGCGCCGATTCGAGAGCCGCCCACTCTTTCAAAAACGTTTCGATCGAATTTTTCGGATATTGGTAAAGCGAGAGCGCGTCGTTGACCAGGGAGTTATACGCCGTCAATTTCGTTTCGGTAATCGAGCTGAAAATGCGTTCGAGCTCTCCCGCCGGGTCGGCGCGAAAACGGTTGATCCGTTCGAGCAACTCCTGTTCTTGCGGCGTCGCGTCGAGCGTCGGCGAAAGAACGAACCAGTCGGCGGTCTCGATGGGAGCGACTTGATCGGTCGCGTTGGTTTCAGCGATTTCGACGGCGCTCGCTTCGCTCAAAAGCTCGGCGAACTCCGGATTCGTCGGAGCCAAGTCGACCGCCAAAAGCCGCCGCGTTTCCAACGTCTCGAAGCGGAGGCGGCGCGCGTCGGCGTTTCGTCTGTTTTTCGCTCGCGATTTCATCGTTTAACCCTTTCGGCTTATTTTCGGTTCGTTTTTCGTTCGAGCGTCGACGACGAAAAGCCGTCCCTTGCCCCGGACGCTCGCGATTAGATCGGACGCCGTTTCGCCTAACGCGATTTCAATCGGCGCCTAATGTTATATTGACGCCAAAACGCCGCGTCGGTTCCCGCAAAATTGCAAAAACCGACGCCAAAAACGCTCTTGCAAGCGTTTCAATCGTCAAAATCGGCAAACGCCGCTTCGACTACTCCGCTTTTTTCTCGTCCGGGAGGCGGTAACGCTCGCCGCGTTCTTCGACGACGCGACGCAGCCAAGATTCCGGATAACCGACGTTCGGATATTCGCCTTTGTCGGTGCGCGTGTACCCGTCGTTGAACTTGACGAGGAGATCGTTCGCCAGCTCTTCCCAACGGTCGCGAGCTTTTTCCGTTTGCATCACGGAATAATCGGTCAAAAATTCGACGGCGGCCTTTTCGTCGATCTCCGCGAGCTCGACCGCGGCGCGTTCGATCGCCGGTTGAGCGCGATAGAAATACGTTTCGAGTTCTTCTTGAACCGCTTTGATTTCCGGAATCATTTCCTTATAGCGCGGATAAGCGTAGTTGGCGACGAAGTTGAACGTCCACCAGCCGGACTTCATCTCGAAACGCTTGATCGAACCGCAGTCGCAGGACGCCGGAATCCGCGTCGTCGCGGCGTAAATCGGCGAATAGCAGCTCGTGTAGGTGTCGTCCCAACCGAACCAAACCAATCCGCCGACGGCGTCCGGAAGGTCGGCGGTCGAGCGCGTAATGATCGAGAAGCAAGTTTGTTGCGTCGAAATCGGGCGTTCCCACATATACTTTTTGCCGTCGACTTCCCAGTAGAGCGGGCGGCAGCGCATCGGAATCCCGAACTGACCGCCGTCGATACCTTCGCTCATATCGTATTCGGTTCCGTCGTAATGGTCGCGCATCAGGGCGGCGATATCGGCGGTCGTCAGTTTTTTGTCCGGTTTAATCGACCAAGGATACGGCGCGGCGCCCTCGACGCCTTGCGCGTAATCGACCGGCAGGTTCAGCGACGGCGCGGCGCGGCGGAAGATGCTCCAAACCCGTTTTTCGCAGGCGCGCAGGCTCGTAATGTCGATGTTGCCGTACGCTTCGCAGAAGGAGAACGGCTTGCCCGATTTCGGGTCGTACAGCCCCTTTTCGATCGCGAACGACTCGACGTTTTTCGAGTAAACGCAGTTCGCCGGGTCGTTTTTCGGGAAGACGCCGATGCGAGCTTGGTTGGCGTGCGCGGTGATTTCGCCGTCCGGAACGCGAACCGCGACCCAAACGCAACCCTTATTTTCGGTCTCTTCGGTCGAACCGGTGCCGCTGATTTCGAAAATCCAAGCCTCGTTCTTGTCGCAGACGGAGATCGATTCGCCGACGTCGGCGTACCCGTGTTCGTCGACCAGCTTGCCCATCAGCTCGACGGCTTCCCGAGCGGTCGCCGCGCCTTGGAGCGCCGCGGTCATCAGCTCCGGATACATAAACTTCGCGCCGTTCTTGTTTTGCAGTTCCTCGAACCCGCCGAAGGTCGTTTCCGCGATCGCGACTTGTTTCTCGTTCATAATTCCTTGAAACTCGTCGATCACCGTCTCGCCGCAGAAGCCGAAGACGCGGTAGGTCGGCGTCCCCTCTTTGAAGACGTCGGAGCCGCCCGCCGGTCGGAAGGAGCCGTCCGACGCTTCGACGATCGCCAGTTTCGCGAAGAATCCGGCGCTGTCCGCCGTGTAGGTAACGACGCAAGCGTTTTCCGCCGACGCGCCCTTGGTAACGATGAGGTTGGTGCAAGCGAAAACGCTCGCCGCGCCGCCGACGAACAACGCCGCCGCGACGCTCAGCGCCGTCAAACCGCCGAGAAAGAACCGTTTCATTTTGCGCAATCTTTCTATTTTACTTAAATTTTTATCGACGTCCCGACCAAAGCCGGACGCGCGGAAACCGACGCCGTAAATTCGTTAAAACCGGCTAATTTCCGCCGTTCTCCCCAATTTTACCGCTTTTTCTTCCGCGTTTTCCCCTATTTTAACAGCGTTCCGCCCCGCCGTCAAGCGAAAGTCGCGATTTCCTTCCGCTTCGAGCCGAATTTTGCGCCGTTCGAAGAAAAATTTGGAAAAAATCGCGAAAAATTCCGTTTTGGCGGTTTATTTTGCCGCGCCGTTGCGGTATGATTAGAGGGCGACGCCGATTTTCATCCGTTCGCCGCCTTTCGCCGTTCGTTTATGGAACGCGGCGCTTCTTCCGCGAAATCGGCGCGCCCGAATTTTGTCCTTATTTACTATAGCGCTCGTTCGACGGCCTCGGAACCGCGTCTTTCGCTCGGTTGCCCGCCGTCGACGTTTTAGGAGGCAAGTTATGAATCCTTCCAACGGTTCCCAAGGTTTCGACCGTCGCTCCTTTTTCGGTTCACTCGCCGCGGCCGGTTTGACCGGTTCGGTTCTCGCGTCCGGCGTCGACGCGTTCGCTCAAGACGGCGCCAAAGCGGCGGAAAAACCGGCGCAACCGGAACAACCGGCTCAATACGCGGCGTCCTTCCCGCTCCTGCAAAACGTTACCGAAACGAGCGCGTCGATCGCTTGGTCGCTGAACCGTCCGGCGACCGGTTGGGTCGAATGGGGAACGACTCCGGACCTCGGCAAGTTCGCCCGCAACTCTGTCTTCGGCCTGAACCCCTACGAAACGGACTTCCTGAACGCTCGCATCGAAGGCCTCGCGCCGAACACGAAGTACTACTACCGAACCGCGACCTGCGCTTTCGATTACAAAAGCGCTTACGATAAAACGGTTTCCGCGCCGCAATATAGCGACGTTTACTCCTTCGAAACGGTCGGGCCGGCCCCGGAAACCGCGTCGTTCGCCGTGATGAACGACACGCACGGAACCGTCCCGACGATTAGCAAACTGATCGAACGCTTCGACGAACTGAAGCCGAATTTCGTCGTTTGGAACGGCGACGTTTGCTCCGACTATATGACGAGCGAAATCGCGAAAAAAGCGATCGCGAACCCGAACGGCAAGCCCTACGCCGCCGAACGCCCGATCGTTTTCGCCGCCGGAAACCACGACCGTCGCGGCAAATGGGTTCGCGAACTGACGAAATGCTTCACGACCTGGAAACACGACGACCCGCGTTTCGCCGAACTCGGCTGCAACTACGCGTTCCGTCAAGGCCCGCTCGCCGCGGTGGTTCTCGACACCGGCGAAGACAAACCGGACTGGCACCCGGCTTGGTCGTCGATGGCGAACTACGAGCCGTACCGCGAACTGCAAGCGGCTTGGCTCGAGTCCGCGCTCAGCCGTCCGGAGATTGCGTCGGCGCCGTTTATCGTCGCGTTCTGCCACATTCCGCTTTACGACGCGAACCCGAAAGCGAACCCGGGCAACATCTTAGATCAATGGGCGTCGTACCAATGGACGTGCCAAAAACTTTGGGGCCCGATTCTCCACAAGCACGGCGTCCAACTCCTCGTCGCGGCGCACCAACACCGCTTCAGCTACGCGGAACCGACGGCGGAGCGCGGTTGGGCGCAAATCGTCGGCGGCGGCCCGGAACTCAAGGGCGCGACCTGCATTCACGCGACGGTTACGAAAGACGAACTCAAGTTGAGCGCCGAAATGGTCGCCGACAAGAAAGCGCTCGGCTCCTGGACCTTCAAACCGCGTAAAGTTTGAAATGCCTAACGTTAAGCGTCGCCGATTTTAACGGTTAAACGCCCGCGAAATCGGCGACGCTTCCCCGTCGAACGCGCTCGACGGCGCCGGTCGCGACGTTGTTAACGTTTAAAACCGACGCCGACGGGGATTTTGCGCGCCAAACAAAGCGTTTCCCTCCGCCAAACGAGCCGCATTCTCCTTAATAGCGCAAAAGACGGCGCGAACGTTTCCGCAACGCTCGCGCCGCCTTTCTTTGCCGACGTTTTTTCAACGTTTTTAACGTCTTTAACGAAGCGACTTAACGCCGACTCACTCGCCCTCGAACTCGATCAGCGACGCGACCGGCAAACCCGCCAACGCTTCGCGGCCCTTCAAGTCGACCAACTCGATGACGAACGCGCAACCGACCGCGACGCCGCCCTGTCCTTCGACCAACTTCCGACAAGCGGCGACCGTTCCGCCCGTCGCGAGCAAGTCGTCGAGCAACAAAACGCGGTCGCC
>JAFYQR010000140.1 GCA_017559825.1 Thermoguttaceae bacterium
CGGAAAAAAACGTCGCGAAAAAACGGGACGGCTTTTTCGGTTTCAACGACGCGGGCAATTTCGGGTTCAACGCGTCGCGTTGCGGCGACGCTCCGCCTCGTTGGCCGAGTCCGCCGCAAGGGAACGGAGCCGACGCCGAGCCGACGCCGTTCGCGCCGTTTCCCGGCGTCGCGCCGCCGAACGAGCCGCAAGCGACCGCGCTCGACGAAGAAAAAGCGAGCGTCGGCGAACCAACGAACGCGAATTTTGTCGCCGTCGAGCCGTCGCGTCCCGAACCGGCGCAAAAGAAACTCGAAATCCCGCTTCCGACGCTCGATTTTCAGAAGAAGCGGAGCGCGATGTTCGACAAAAAAGTCGTCTTTTTCGACGGTTTCGAGCAGCTTTCCTACGCGAATCGGGTCGTCGTGCGGACGTTTTGCCGCATGAACCGGCTCGGGTTGCTCTTGACGACGCACTCGCCGGCCATCGGGATTCCGGTGCTTTTCCGAGCGACGCCGTCGGTCGAGATTTTGCGCCAGATACTTAATTATTTGCTCGACGATCTCGACATGACGCCGGAGGACGCCGAACTTGAGATTTTATTGAAAAATTTCAATTACGACGTGCGCGAAATCCTTTTCTCGTTGTACGACGCGTTCGAAAGTTACCGTTGGGCGCCGCGCGAGATGCGGGAGAAAATCGTTCGCCGGTACCCTCGTTGACGCCGACTTTGCCGGTCGCGACGGCAACGCCGGTTAAGCGGCGTCGAAACGGCGGTTGGCGATTGTCAACGCGATGAAAAACGCAAACAAGGTAAAATAGCTAAAAAAGCAAAGTAAAGGGTTAGGCAAAATGTCGCTTTCCGTTCGTTTGGGCTCGGTCGAGTTGCCGAATCCGATTCTCGTCGCGTCGGGCACTTTCGGTTACGCTAAAGAAATGGCGGGCGTCGTCGACTTGTCCCGATTGGGGGGCGTCGTGCCGAAGACGATCACCGTCGAGCCGCGCGCCGGGAACAAACCGCCGCGAACGGTCGAGACGACCGCCGGGCTCCTGAACGCCATTGGGCTCGACAACGACGGGCTCGACGAGTTCGTCGCGAAAAAGTTGCCCTATCTGCGGACGTTGCGTTGTCCGATTATCGTTAGCGTCGCGGCGAAAAAGATCGACGATTGCGCGATTTTCGGCGAGCGTTTAAGCGCGGAACCGGGGATTACGGCGGTCGAGCTGAACGTCAGTTGCCCGAACGTCAGCGGCGGCGTCGACTACGGAACCGATCCGACGCTGTGCGAAAAGATGACGGCGGCGATGCGCAAGTCGTTGAAATTGCCGTTTTCCGTTAAGCTGTCGCCGAACGTTACGCGAATCGCCGACATTGCGAAGGCGGCGGAAGCGGGGGGCGCGGACATGATTTCCGCGACGAACACCTGCTACGGCCTCGCCGTCGATTGGCGGCGCCGACGCCCGCGCTTGGGGAACGGCTGCGGCGGGTTCAGCGGCCCGGCGATCAAGCCGATTTCGTTGCGTTGCGTTTGGCAAATCGCGCGGGCGGTGAAGTTGCCGATCATCGGTATCGGCGGGATTTCGACGGTCGACGACGTCTTCGATTTCCTCGTCGCGGGCGCTTCGGCGGTCGAAATCGGGACGGCGAACTTCTACGAACCGGACGTTACGACGCGGATTCTCGACGCGCTTCCGGTCGAAATGGAGAAAGCGGGAATCAAAAATATCGCCGATATAATCGGAACGCTCGAAATGTAAAACGAGCGAATCGACCGATTTTAACGCTTGAGGCGGCGTTTTTCGGCGCTTGACCGAGCGATTAACGGCGTTATAATGAAGAAAATTCGCGTCGCTTGGCGGAAAAGTCGGGCGACGCTTTGTTGAATTGGTTCCGATAATCTTGACGAAAGGCCGTTTTCGATGACGCAGACGCAACTTACCGCCGCCCAAGCGGGCGCGATCACTCCCGAGATGGAAATCGTCGCGGCGAAGGAGCGGCTCGACGTCGAGACGGTGCGCTCGGAAATCGCCGCCGGGCGGATGATTATTCCGGCGAACAAGGTTCACTTGAAAAAGGGGCTCTCGCCGATCGCGATCGGACGCAAAGCGACGACGAAAATCAACGCGAACCTCGGCGTTTCGTCGTTGGCCGGGGACGCGCGCCGCGAGTTGGAAAAGATCGAGTGCGCGATCAAATACGGCGCCGACACGATCATGGACTTGTCGACCGGCGCCGATTTGGACGCGTTGCGCGAGCGAATGATCAACGCCGTTTCGGTGCCGGTCGGGACGGTGCCGCTCTACCAAATCTGCGAAGAGCTCGACGACATTCTCGACATGACGCCGCAAAATATCTTGGACGCGGTCGAAAAGCAGGCGAAACAGGGCGTCGACTACATGACGATTCACTGCGCGCTTTTAAAGCGACACATTCCGCTCGTCGACTCGCGTTTGACCGGGATCGTCAGTCGCGGCGGCTCGCTGACGGCGAAATGGATGGTCGCTCGCAACGCGGAAAATCCGTTTTACGAACGGTTCGACGATCTTTGCGACATTATGCGCGAGTACGACGTCAGTTGGAGTCTCGGCGACGGAATGCGCCCGGGCTGTTTGCACGACGCTTCGGACGCGGCGCAGTTCGCGGAGCTGTCGGCGATGGGCGAGCTGACGAAACGCGCTTGGGCCAAGGGAACGCAGGTGATGATCGAGGGGCCGGGACACGTGCCGTTCGACCAAATCGCCGACAACATGAAGCGGCAGGCGGACGAGTGCTTCGGGGCGCCGTTTTACGTTCTCGGTCCGGTCGTTTGCGATATCGCGCCCGGTTACGACCATATCACGAGCGCGATCGGGGCGACCGCCGCGGCGTTCCACGGGGCGGCGATGCTTTGTTATGTTACGCCGAAAGAACACTTAGGCTTGCCGAATCTCGAAGACGTGCGAAACGGTTGCGTCGCTTACAAGATCGCCGCGCACGCCGCCGACGTCGCGCTGAAACGTCCCGGCGCTCGCGACCGCGACGACGAAATGGCGCGGGCTCGGTTCGCGTTCGATTGGGAGCGTCAGTTCGAACTCGCGCTCGACCCGGAACGCGCTCGGCAATATTACGACGAGGCGCGGTCGAATCCGGAAGACGGCGCTTCTGCGGCGAACGGCGAAAAGTCGGGCGAAACCGGCGCGACGCGCTGTCCTCGCGGGCTCCATCCGACGCTGAAGCCGGACGGAACGATCGAAAACGAAGATTATTGCACGATGTGCGGCCCGAAATTCTGCGCGATGCGCACGACCGCCGACTTGATTCGTCTCCGCAACGAGCAGAAAGCGGGCGAATAATCGAAAATCGGCGCGAAAAATCGCGTCGTCGCGGTCGCGGCGGCGCCGAAATCGAGTCTTGCTTTTACAACCGCTCGACGAGTCTTTCGTCTGAGCGGTTTTTTTATCGGCGAGCGTCGTCGAGGGATTTTCTCAATCGTCGCGGTCTTGGCGGCGCGGGTAAGAATCGTTTCGTCGGCTTGCGTCTGAGCGTTTTTTTGTCGTCGAGCGTCGTCGGTCGAGGGATTTTCTCAATCGTCGCGGGAGAACGGCGGCGGGCGGTCGGCGTCGGTTTTGTCGATCTTAACGCTTGCGACGAAAGGAGCGGCTTCAAATGCTTTTCTATCTTGCTTTATCGGTTTATTTTAACGCGTCGCGAGCGACGTTTTCTTGAAAATCGCGCGTTCGAAAAAAAATACTTGTTTTTCCGAGGCGACTCGTTTATAATCGAAACGAAGGGCGAAAGCGAAGCGTCGTTTTCGCCGCGTTTTTCGTCGCGACGGCTCTTGGCCGGCGAGGAAAACGCTCTTTTCTTGGTTTTTCGTTAAAAATGAAAAACGTCGCTTTTAAACGAAAGGATCGCTCGAGATGAGTTCGAACGTCGATCAATTTTATATGCGCCGCGCGCTGAAACTGGCCGCTCGAGGACAAGGCGCCGTCGAGCCGAACCCGATGGTCGGTTGCGTGATCGTTCGCGACCCGAGAAAGTCGGATTGCGCGAAGATTTCCGCCGATTGCGAGAACGCCGACGCCGTTTGCGCCGAATGTTCCGATTTTGCGGACGAAACCGCCGAGTCGCGAATCGTCGGCGAAGGTTGGCACGAAAAATACGGCGGGCCGCACGCCGAAGTCAACGCGCTTGCCGCCGCCGGAGACGCCGCGAAAGGGGCGACGATGTACGTAACGCTCGAACCGTGTTCGCATTTTGGGAAGACGCCGCCCTGTTGCGACGCGGTGATCGCCGCCGGAATCCGTCGCGTCGTCGTCGCGACCCGCGACCCGTTCCCGAAGGTCGACGGCTCCGGCGTCGAAAAGCTCGAAGCGGCCGGAATCGAAGTGAAAGTCGGCGTCTTGGAGAATAAAGCGCGCGAGTTGAACGCTCCTTACTGGACGCGGCTGACGAAGAAACGTCCTTGGATTATCGGCAAGTGGGCGATGACGCTCGACGGGAAAATCGCGACGCGGGTCGGGTCGAGTTATTGGATTTCGTCCGACGAATCGCGGACGCTCGTACACCGGACGCGCTCGCGGGTCGACGCGATTTTGATCGGGAGCCGCACCGCGATGGAAGACGACCCGAAACTGACCGTCCGACTGCCGGAAGGGGAAACGCCGCTCCGGACGCCGACGCGAATCGTGTTCGACTCCGGCGGGACGCTCTCGGCGTTTTCCGAGTTGGCGTTGACGGCGCGCGACGTGCCGCTTTTGCTCGTCTTCGGCCCGGAAGCGCCCGCGGAAAAGAAGACGTTTTGGGAGTCTAAGGGCGCCGAAGTGTTGGTTGTCGACGCGCCGACTCGCGAGCAACGGTTGATTTTGCTGATGGAAGAGCTGGCCGAACGCGGAATGACGAACGTGTTGGTCGAAGGCGGCGGCGAGTTGCTCGGACGGCTTTTCGACCTGGAGATGATCGACGAAGTAAAGGTTTTCGTCGCGCCGAAAATCGTCGGCGGGAAGGAGGCGGTCGTTCCGGTCGGCGGCGTCGGACGCGAACTGATGCGCAAGGCGGCGACGCTCAAAAACCGCAAAACGGAAGTCGTCGGGCCCGACATGATGATTAGCGGCGTCGTCGTTTATTGACGATTAGGGTGAAATTTGAAACGTTGAAA
>JAFYQR010000003.1 GCA_017559825.1 Thermoguttaceae bacterium
GAGGTCGTCGGCAAATAAAATCGGCTCGTTTGATTTTTTGGATTTTTGTGCGGAAACGCGATTTAACGGGACGTTCTTGGGGGCGGCGTTTGAGCGCGTCGTCTGCGGAGTCGATTGAGCGGGCTCAAACGTCGACCGAGTCGACGGCGTTTATTTTCCGACGCGAATCGAAATTCCGGAGTTTGGCGCGTCTTGGTATTTATCGACTTCCAAGGAACGGCGCGGAGAAAACGAAGCCGCCCGTTGGGCGTGAGCGTCGTTTCGCGGACGCCGCGCCGCGAAAGGGCGTTTTCGTAAAAATTGAGAAAAACGCTTGAAACGGCGGCTCGCCGGCGCTAAAATAGAGACGCCGCTCTCGTTGCGCGGTAAGAGCGGGCGCTGCGCCGGCTTTTTCGGCGATTTTTCGCGAATTTTTCGGAAAAACGCTCGACGGAAAAAATAGAAAACGCTAACTCTTGAAAGGATAACGCTTCCGATGAGAATCGACGAGAAAAAACGACGACGGCAAGCGAATGAAAAGACGGGCGGCGATTTTAGAACGTCGACGTCTAAACGTTTTAACGGTAAGAGTTGGAAACGCGTCGCTGCGTTGGGAATCGCGGGAGCGCTGGTTGCGTTGGGAACCTCGGGAACGGCCGATTTCGGCTCGGCGGCGGGCGAGGTTGCGGCGTTTGCCGCGGACGCGAAGAAAGCGCAACCGACGACGGCGAAAGGGTTTGCGGAGGTTTCGCAAGCCGAAATCGACGCCGCGTTCGAAAAACTGCGTCCGGCGCCGCGTTTGCTCTTGACCGACGAAGCGCTTGCCGACGTCAAGAAAAAAATTGACGCCGATCCGCGTTGGAAAGCTTATTACGACGCGCTTAAACGTCGCGCCGACAAAGAGTTAAAAGAGCCGCCGGTCGAGCGAAAACTCGAAGGAAAACGACTGCTCGGCGTTTCGCGCGAGGCGCTCCGGCGAACGTTCGACTGGGCGTTTATGTACCGATTTACCGGCGACGCAAAATATGCGGCGCGGGCCGAGCAAGAGGCGGTCGCGATCGCCGAGTTCTCCGATTGGAACCCGTCGCACTTCCTCGACGTCGCGGAAATGACGACGGCGACGGCGTTTGCGTACGACTCGTGCGGCGAGACGTTTTCGGACGAAAATCGGAAAAAAGTTCGCGAGGCGATTCGCGTCAAGGGCGTCGAAGAGGCGCTGAAAATTAAAGGCTGGTGGAAGAGAAACAACGCGAACTGGAACCAAGTCTGTTGGTGCGGAACGCTTTACGGCGCGCTGGCGATCGCCGACGACGAACCGGAATTGGCGCGCGACGCAGTGCGGCAGGCCGTCAACGGCGTTACGTGGAGCATGGCGTCGTACGAGCCGGACGGGAATTACACCGAAGGGCCCGGCTATTGGGGGTACGGAACCGGTTTTAACGTGTTGCTGCTGACGGCGCTTAACTCCGCTCTTGGAAACGACTTCGGTCGCTCGAAGGCGCGCGGTTTCGCCGAAACGATTCGTTATTACGAACACGTTTTTGGGACGACCGGCGAGGCGTTCAACTATCCGGACTCCGGCGGCGGGCAGATGTTCGAGCCGACCGCTTTCTGGAACGCGCTCAACCTCGGCGACCCGGCCGCCGCTTGGAACGAAAATTTTATACTCGACGCTGCGTATGTGTCGACAAAACACAAAGTTAAGCACGGTTGGCGCTCCGCCGATTCGCTCGCGGGACACCGGCTGGCCGTTTGCGCTCTCCTTTGGGGGACGGTTCGCGAAACGCCGCTCGACGCGGAAAAAATCGAGCCGGGCGCTCCGGTCGATCCGGGGAAATACGCGTTCGGAAACGTTGCGCCGAAAGAACTTGGGTACGTTGGCGTCGGGGACGGACGCAACGCCGTCGCGCTGTTCCGAACCGCTTGGCGACGCGACGCCGCGTATCTCGGGATCAAAGCTGGGGCGCCGAACGCGCCGCACGGGCATATGGACGAAGGCGGGTTCGTGTACGACGACGGCGGCGTCCGTTGGATCGTCGAACTCGGGCCGGAAAACTACCACTCGATCGAGTCGCGCGGAATGAATCTTTGGGGAATGGGACAAGATTCGGAACGCTGGAAGTTGTTTCGGTATAACAATTTCGGGCATAGCGTCTTGACGCTGAACGGAGCGCCGCAACTCGTCGCCGGACGGACGAAAATCGTCGACTCGAAAATCGGCGGGCCCGGCGAAGCGTCGAGCGCGACGATCGACTTAACGCCGGTTTACCGCGGCGAAGCGAAGTCGGTCAAGCGCGTCGCGACGCTCAATCCGGACGGCTCGCTGATTATTGAAGACGTCGTCGAAGCGCTTGCCGATAAAGCGATTATGATCGAACGTCGCTTCTTGACGAAGGCGAAAGTCGCGGTTGATTCGGAGCGCGTCGCGACGTTGACGGCCAACCCGCCGGTTCATTGCGGCAAGGCGTCGCTTGTTAAAACGGTCGAAACGCAAAGCGAGACGCCGACGAAGTTTAACGTCGTCGCGGCGGAGACGGAAAACGACTTTGACTCGAAGAATCCGGGCGTTTGGGTTTTGGTCGAGACGGCGACCGTCGAGGCCGGCAAGACGGCGATTTTCCGAACCGTTTTTTCGCCGATTCAACGGACGGAACCGATGACCGACGCTAAGAAGTAGAACGCGGTAAGTAGCCGGAATAAAAGAGTTGCGTTTTGGACGGCGGCGGAGAAAAACGCGTCGCCGCTCGAAAAACAAAAAAATCGTTGCGGCGGCGTTGCTTTTTCGAAGCGGCGGCGTATAATTAATTAACGTCGCGGTTCTCGATTCGGGCGTCGCGTCGCCGCTTGAACGAATAAAAAACGCAAATTTTATAAAGCGAGAAATAAGAATGGATTACGTATACAACACTTCGGGCGTTTGTTCGCAACAAATTCATTTTCGGATCGAAAACGGCGTGTTGCGCGACGTGCGTTTCCTCGGCGGATGCAACGGCAATCTGCAGGGAATCGGACGGCTCGTCGAAGGAACGCCGGCCGAAGAAGTCGAAGCGAAGTTGAAGGGCGTGTCGTGCGGCGGACGACCGACTTCGTGTCCGGATCAACTCGCGAGGGCGATTCGCGCCGCGCTCGATTCGGAAAAGAAAGGATAATCGAGCGTTTTAAATAACGACGATAAAAGCGTTTGCGTCGCTTGGCGCAAGAACGAAAAAGCCGCCGCGAATCCAATTCGGGAAACGCGGCGGCTTTTTATTTTTTGACGTTAAACGAAGTCGCGAGAAAAACGAACGCTTATTTCTTGAAAACGTCGGCGGAAAGCTCGACGACGATCGGCGCATGGTCGGACGCGACCGGCTCTTCGACGACGCGCGCCGAAACGACCGCCTTCTTCCAAGCGTCGGCGGCGATTTCGCCGGTCGGGTCGGCGGCGCAAACGTAGTCGATGCGAATGTTCGGCTTGTTCGCCGGGAAGGTCGGCGCGTCGGCGGAGAGAATCGTCCAATCCTTCGCCAGCGCTTGTATCGACGCTTCGTTCGGTTCCGCGTTGAAGTCGCCCGCGATGAAAACCGGTTTCTTGGCCGACTTCATTTTTTCCGTAACGATTTTAACCGTTTCGTCGCGGTCTTCTTTCGTCAGCGACCAGTGCGAACAACAGAAAACGTAACGCTCGAACTCAACCGTCAGCAAGCAACGGCGTTCTTCGCGACCCGGGAGCGGGAAATATTCCGATTTTAACGGTTTTTCCTTCGAAAGAACGCCGATTCCGTATTTTCCGCCACGATAATCGATCGCCGGGCCGAACGTCGCGTTCATCTTCGCTTCTTTCGCGATTTCTTCGAGAACGTCGAGACCTTTCGAGCGCTCCGTTCTCGAGTCGAGTTCTTGAACCGCGACGACGTCCGGGTTCAGCGCGGTCAGCGTCTTGGCGATTCGGGCGAAATCGGTTTGGCCGTCGAGACCGATCGCGTTATGAACGTTGTACGAAACGAGCGTCAGCGTCGACGCCGGTTCCGCCGCGAAGAGCGTCGAAGCGGTCGCCGCGCAGTAAACGATCAGCGCCGCAAACGCGCTAACCGTCGATTTGAGAATAAGTTGCGAAACTTTCATGGCGCGTCTCCTTACGCGATCGGTCGCCGCGGCGAAAACGGCTCGGACGAGCGGCGGTTTCGAGGCGAGCGATCGCGGAGCGTTTGAGGAAAAATTTAAGGGAAATGAGCGGACGATTCGTTAATATCGTTAAAGTCGACGCTCTGCGTTCGCGTTTTCGGCTTCTTCCTTTTCGGCCGCCCACTCCGCCAACGTCGCCGCGATTTGGCGGTCGAGCTCGTCGATGCGGCGAAGGAGTTCGTCGTGTTGCGCGTCTAAGCGAACCATTAATTCGTCGGTTTGCGCTTGCGTCATGCGGCGTCCTTTAAATAGTCGAGGAGCGACGTCGGCGCGGGATTCGACGTTCGCGACGGAAAAGCGAAGGAACGAAAAAGCCGACGGCGCGAGGAAACGGGAACAAAATTTATACGAAAACGAAACGAAAACGCGTTTCGCCGGGTCGCGTCGTCGCGACGTTGCGAATATCGGCTCCTTAAAGACCGAACGACAAGTTTTTTTCTTCTTATCGCAAAAACCGTTAAAAGCAGGAAAGTCAATCTATTTTGCGTGTTTTAACAGTCGGGGTACGGTGAAACAGAACGAAGAGAACGAGAAGAGAGAAAAAAGGAAGAAGATCGCGAGAAACCAAGAACGAAAAAACGTCGCCGCTAAAAACGACGACGCAAGTCTCCGCTCGCCGACCGCTAATTTGACGCGTCAAAAAACGGTCGGCGTTTTATCGAGAGAAGGGGGCGATGAAATTGTTAAAATCGATCAGATTTCAACTTGACCGCGCTTTTGAATCGCTTCGATTTCCTTATGGCAAATCGTAACGGCGTCGCGGGCGAGAGCGCCGTCGAGAATCGCGGACGGTTGGCCCGAAACGAACGCGTCGCGCGCTTCGGTAAGTTCGTTGACGAACGGCGTGATGTCGTCGCCCGCCGGGAATTCCGGTTTTTCGACTTTAGCGTCTTCTTGCGTGTCGCCGAGAATCACCGTAACGGGCGTGCCGGTGAACGATTCGCAAATAATCGTCGCTTTTTCGAAGTGAACTTCGTACCCGTGCGTGAACGGACGGCCTTGTTGCATAATGTTGCCGCTCGTCGCGGTAACGACCAAGTCCGGATCGTCGTAAATGAATTGAGTGTTGAAGTATTGCGGAGCGTCGCCGCGGAGACGCCCGACGCTTTGAACCGCTTTCGGCATCCCGAAGAGAGCGCGAATGTAGTGCGCGTCGTGAACGTGCAGGTCGAGCATCGGGCCGCCGGCGCCTTCCATCGAGTAGAAGCGATCGAGGTCGAGCCAGAACGGGTTCGAGGTAACGCGGGTGAAGTTGCCGCCGAGGAGCTTGCCGTATTTGCCGGATTTAGCGGCTTCAAAGACGTAGTTGTGCGAGTCGAAGAACGGAAGAACGTGCCCGATGAGGAGCATTTTGCCGTTTTTCTCGGCGGCGGCGACCATCTCGACGCCTTCTTCGGCTTTCAACGCGATCGGTTTTTCGCAGAAAACGTTTTTGCCGGCGTTCAACGCGGCGATCGTCGCGGCGGCGTGACCGGCCGGCGGGAGGCAAACGTCGACGACGTCGACGTTTTCGTCGGCGAGCATCGCGTCGAGATTGTCGTAGGTCGCGATTCCGGTCAGATCCATTTGTTGACCGGCCGGGCCGAAGTTGCCCTTGATTTTCGTCCAGTCGCCCGTCAGACGCTCTTTCGCGTACGATTCGCAGAGCGCGACGACCTTCACGCCGGGAATGCGTTGATACGCGAGGTAGTGAATCATCCCCATGAAACCGATGCCGACAATACCGACTTTAAGCATTATGCGAGCCCTTTTTTCGTTATAATCGTTAAATTTCTGCAAAATAAGAATAACGACGGTCGTTCCGAGGCGCGGCAAGGAACGTCGACCGGTCGCGGCGACGGCGCAATTTTCGAGAGCGGCGGAACGTCTCGTTGGGAAAATTTGCCCAAACCGTCGC
>JAFYQR010000141.1 GCA_017559825.1 Thermoguttaceae bacterium
ACGATCAGCGCCCTCGATTCGTCGAGCATGTCGTTCGGCTCCGGCCTCATTATGGCCGACTCGAGCGTCGCGTCCGGTTACGACCTGTCCGCTGTCGGCGGTCCGAAAGTCGACGGTCGCACCGAAAGCGACGCCGGAACGATTCCCGCGCCGTATATGGGCATGGTGATGAAGAATCCGGAAAGCCCGTTCACGCTCGGCTTTAGTATGAGCGCGATCGGCGGCGCGCAAGCGAACTATCCGTCCGACCCGACGAACCCGATTCTTAACGAAGACCTCGGGATCGGACGCGTTTCGTCGAAAGTCGAATTGTTCCAAATGGCGCCGACGGTCTCGTATCAGTTGACCGAACAAATTTCGGTCGGGTTCGCGCCGACGGTCGCCATCGCTCGCCTCATCGCCGAACCGATGTTCTTCGGCCCGCAAGATTCGACCGGCGAATGGGGCAAAGGCGCCGGGACGCGTTACGTTTGGGGCGGCGGCTTCCAAGGCGGTCTTTACATCAAAGGCAACAACGGTTTCAATTACGGTTTATCGTACAAGAGCAAGCAATACGTTGAAGATTTCGAATACAACGTCGTCGTCGACGGTCGCCCGAAAACCGCGAAGTTTAAGCTCGAATATCCGGCGATCTACTCCGCCGGTATTTCTTACGACGGCTTCGAAAGCACGATTATCGGCGTCGACTTCCGTTACTTCGACTACGAAAACGCCAAAGGATTCAGCGCTCACGGTTACAACGCCGACGGCAGTATTCAGGGCCTCGGTTGGGACAGTTGCTTCGCGGTCGCGACCGGGATTCAACGCGAACTCAATCCGTTCCTCGCCGTCCGCGCCGGCTACTGTTTCAACACAAACCCGATTAGCGACGAAGTTTCGCTGACGAACGTCCCCTGCCCGCTGATCATTCAACACACCGCGAGCGTCGGCGCGACGTTGACGACGCCGGATCAATGGCAGTTCTCGGTCGCTTACGCGCGCGCTTTCGAAAACTCGATTCGCGGCGAACTTTCGCCAATGTTGCCGGGCTCCTACGTCGAAAACACCGCGAGCGCGCACGAGCTGACGTTCGGCGTCGCGAAGAAATTTTAGTCGGTCGGACGCAAATTTCTCCGTCGACCGTCCGCTCCTTGAACGCCGCTCCTCTCCGAGCGGCGTTTTTTTATCGCGCCTTCCGCCGTTTTTTCCGAATCGAGGCGCCGTCAAACGCCGAAAAACGCGCTCCCGCCCCGCGCCTCTTCTTGACGTTCTCGCTAATTGAAGTATATTGAAGAAGACGAGGCGCCGCGACGCGCCGTTTCGCCGTCGCCTTGCGCTTTCCTTCCCCATTACGCATTAACCGAACGTCAACCTCGCGCTTTCCGCCCCTCCGACATGTCGAAAATTTTGATCACCTCCGGCCCGACGCGGCAGTACCTCGACCCAATCCGCTATTTGACGAACGCGTCGAGCGGACGAATGGGCGCCGCGCTCGCGCAAGCCGCTCTCGACGCCGGTTTCGAAGTCGTCGTCGTCAGCGGCCCGGTCGACGTGAAGTATCCGAGCGCCGCGCAAGTCGTCGACGTCGTTTCGACCGAGGAAATGCGCGTCGCCGCGATGCAGCTCTTTCCGGAATGCGTCGGCGCGATCGGCGCGGCGGCGCCGTGCGACTATCGCCCGGTCTCCGTGCTGACCGACAAAATGTCGAAAAACGACTTCATTCGAACGCCGGAAGCGAACGGCGAGCTCCTTCTGCGCCTGCGCGAAACGCCGGACGTGATGGCGTCGCTCGGCGCGACGAAACGAGAACTTTCGGCCGATCCGACGGCGGCGCCGGGGCAATGGCTCGTCGCTTTCGCCTTGGAAACGTCCGACCGCCGCGTCCGCGCGCTCCAAAAACTGCAGCGCAAACACTGCGACTTGATCGTCGTCAACGATCCGACCGCGATCAACGGAACGACGTCGAACGTCGAAATTTTGAAGGCTGACGGCGAAACGCTCGCGCAAATTTCCGGCGACAAAACCGAGGTCGCTCGCCGCTTGATCGCCGAAATTCAAACGTTCGTCGACGAAAAAATCGCCCGCCTCGACCCGCCGACGCCGCTCGGTTCCCCGACGCCGCGTCTCTCCGACGTCGCGACGAACGAGCTCGACGCGAACAACTAACGCAACTTACCGCAACCCTCAAAGAATAAGGAAACGAAAATGAGCGGATGTTCGAACAGCGGATGCTCGAATAACTGCAGTTCCTGCGGCGAAAACTGCTCGTCGCGCAAGGAACCGCAATCCTTCTTGGCCAAACCGCACGAGATGAGCTCGGTGCGCAACGTCGTCGGCGTCGTCAGCGGCAAAGGCGGCGTCGGGAAGTCGCTCGTTTCGGCGCTCCTCGCTTGCGCGACACGTCGTCGTGGGTACGAAACGGCGATCGTCGACGCGGACGTTACCGGGCCGTCGATTCCGAAAGCGTTCGGCTTGACGGAGCGCATTCAAGCGAACGAGTTCGGCGCCCTTCCGGTCAAAACGACGACCGGAATCTCCGCCGCGTCGATCAACCTGCTCCTGCAAAACCCGTCCGACCCGGTCATCTGGCGCGGCCCGGTGATCGCCGGCGCGGTGAAGCAGTTTTGGACCGACTTTATTTGGGGCGACGTCGACTTTATGTACGTCGACATGCCGCCGGGGACGGGCGACGTTCCGCTGACCGTTTTCCAATCGTTCCCGCTCCAAGGGATCGTCGTCGTCGCGACGCCGCAAGATTTGGTGTCGCTGATCGTCGAAAAAGCGATTAAAATGGCCGAAACGATGAACGTTCCGGTTCTCGCGCTCGTCGAAAATATGTCGTATTACGACTGCCCGGACTGCGGCAAACGACTCGAAATTTTCGGCAAGAGCAAAATCGACGAAATCGCCAAGGCGCACGGAATCGAAACGGTCGTCAAACTTCCGATCGACCCGAAAATCGCCGCCGCGTGCGACGCCGGAAAGATCGAGTCGATTCAGGCGCCGCAATTCGAAACGCTTTTCGACGCGATCCTTCAAAACGCCGAAGAAAAGAAAAACGCCGCGAACTAACGGCGGCAACGCCCGCAAACTCCGCCGAGTTTAACGCCGCCGCAACGCGTTTTCGTCGTTTCGGTCGTCGTTAAACTCGACGTTTTTCCCATATTTTTCTCTTTACCGCGAAAGGAACCTCCGCCGTGTCGACGCCGAACGCTCCGACCGAATTCAACTCGCCGCGCGCCGTTAAGGCTCGCGCTCTTTTCGAACAAGGGTACAACTGCGCGCAAGCGGTTTTCCTCGCGTTCCTCGACGAAACGGGGCTCGACGAGAAGACGGCGGCGCGGATTTCGTCGTCGTTCGGCGGCGGAATGGGGCGTCTGCGCGAAGTTTGCGGGGCGGTTTCCGGGATGTTTCTTGTTCTTGGAACGCTTTACGGCGCGGACGACCCGAAAGATAGCGAAACGAAAACGGCGCAATATCGCGATATTCAAGAGCTGGCGCGTCGCTTCCGCGAGTCGAACGGCTCCATCGTTTGCCGCGAACTCCTCGGACTGACCGAAAAAACGTCCGAACCGACGCCGGAAAAACGAACCGCCGAATATTACAAGAAACGCCCCTGCTCCGAGTTGGTCGCGCAAGCGGCGCAGCTCGTCGACGAATATATCGCCGAGCGCAAAAACGCTTAACGCGCCGCTTCGTCGGTCGCCGTTAAACGACGAAAAGCGTTCGCGCTTCCCCCAACGGAGCGCGAACGCTTTTTTGTCGTCCGTTCTCGCCTGTTCGAAAAACGCGACGTTTTTCTTTCTTATTCCCTAAAAGCTCAATTAATCAAACCCAAACGCCCGTCGCGATTTTTGGTCGCGACGGGCGTTTAGGCGTTTGCACGGCTTGCGTTCGCGACGCGCTCCTTAGAACGCGCCGCCGCAAGTCGTTCGTTATCAAGCGTTTTCAGACGCTTCCGAATTTTCGGCGTTCTCCGCTTCCGCCGCGGCGGCTTTTGCCGCTTGACGCTCGGCGCGCCGTTTTTCCTCGGCGATCATTTCCTTCGGCGTTTTGCCGAAGAGTCGCGCCGTTCCCTCGCGGATTCGCTCGATAAGCGAGTAGAGCGCCGGAACGAAAACGATCCCGACGCACGTCGCGAGCAACATGCCGGAAAAGGTCGTGATCCCGATCGCTCGACGGCTGCCGGAACCGGCGCCGGTCGCGATCACCAACGGCCACACGCCGAAGAGGAACGAAATCGCCGTCATCAAAACCGCGCGGAAACGTTGGCTCGCGCCGTTGAGCGCGGCTTGACGAATCGGAACGCCGCTTTCGCGCTCGACTTTCGAGAACTCGACCATCAAAATCGCGTTTTTACTCGCCAAACCGATGAGCATGATGAGCCCCAACTGCGCGTAAATACTCATTGAGTAAACCGACGCCATCGCCGCGCCGTAGGTCGCCAACCCCCACATCAAGCCAAGCATCGCGCCGAGCGTCGCGACCGCGACCGACAGAACGACCGGAACCGGCGTCGTCCAGCTTTCGTACTGCGCGACGAGGAACAAGTAAGCGAACGCGAACGCCAACGCCAAGAGGAAGCCGATCTTCCCTTGGTTTTGCCGCTCTTGGAAGCTCATCCCGGTCCACTCGATCATATAGCTTTGCTTCGGTATGTCGAGATTTTCGATCGCCTTCATGTAGTCGCCGGTGCTGACGCCCATCGCGACCGCCGTAATGTTGGCGCAAACGCGTTGGTTGTGCCGCTGAATCAACTGCGGCCCGACGACGTGCTTGACCGTCCCGAGCGAGCTAAACGGCGTCATTTCGCCGTATTTGTTCGGGATATTCAAGTTGTAAATGTCGTCGATCGACCCGCGCTCGTCGCGATTCGACTGCACCTTGACTTTGAAGACGTACCCCATCAAGTTGAAGTCGTTGACGTAAAAGGACGCGAGCTTGTTTTGCAACGTCGTAAAGATCGTGTTGATCGGAACGCCCATTCGCTCCGCTTTCTCGCGGTCGATTTCCAGCTCGAGCTGCGGCGTTTCGGCGTTGTACGAACTTTGCGCGAAAAGCGTCCCCGGCGTTTTCATCAGCTGCCCGGTCGCGGAGTGAACGGTATTCGACAGGTCTTGCGCGGTCGAGTCGTCGGTGATGCAGAGCGCGAACTGCGTCCCCATCCCGAGCCCCATAATTGCCGGCGGCTTCATGCACATAATCTTCGCTTGCGGAATGTCGGCGCACGCGGCTTGAATGCGGGACATAATCGCGTCGATTTGCAACTCCGGCGTTTTGCGTTGTTCCCAGTCGGTCAGCTTGACGATCGCCATCCCGACGTTTTCGCCGTTCCCGCCGGTGAAGCTGAACCCGCTGACGATCATGACGTTGTCGACGCCTTCGACGCCCAAGAGCGCTTCGTTCATCTTCATGACGACTTCGTCGGTGCGTTTGAGCGTCGCGCCCGGCGGCAGCTCGAGGTTGCACATAATCGTCCCTTTGTCTTCGTCCGGGAGGAACGCCGTCGGGACCATATTGTACAGCTTGAAGTTGGCGAAAACGACCCCCGCGAAAAGGAGCGCCGTAATCAAACCTCGACGCACCAGGAACTTCGCCGAGAAAAGATAAACGCGGCGCGAACCTTCGAGCGGTTTGTTGAACCAACCGAACCAGTCGATTCGGCCCTTTTTCGCCGGTTTGATCAAAATCGCGCAGAGCGCCGGGCTCAAAGTCAGCGCGTTGACGGTCGACAAGAGCAACGCGACGCACATCGTGACGCCGAACTGCATGTAAATTTGGCCGACCATCCCGCCGTAGAAGCAGATCGGAACGTAAATCGAAATCGTAACCAACGTCGTCGCGATAATGGCGCCGGTGATTTGCCGCATCCCGAAGCGCGTCGCTTCGCGCGGCTCCATCCCCTTCTCGACGTTCGTCATAACGTTCTCGACGACGACGATCGCGTCGTCGACGAGGGAGCCGACGACCAAAATCAAGCCGAACATCGTCAAGAGGTTGATGCTGTACCCGAGCGCGAGCAAGACCGGGAACGTCCCGACCAACGAAACCGGAATAGCGATCGCCGGAATCAGCGTCGCGCGCCAGTTTTGCAGGAAGAGGTACGTGACCAAGACGACGAGAACGAGCGCCTCGAGCAACGTGACGATAACTTCCTTCAACGTCAACATAATGAATTGCGTCGGGTCGTAAACGATCTGATACGTGATCCCTTCCGGGAAACGTTTTTCGATCTCGGCCAAGCGCGCCTTGACCGCTTCGATCGTGTCGAGCGCGTTCGCGTCGGTCGTGCGGTTGATCCCGAGACCGCAGCACTCTTTCCCGTTCGACGCGGCGTGCGCCGAGTAGGTTTCGTCGCCGAGTTCGACGGTCGCGACGTCGCCGAGCGTCGTCACGTCGCCGTCTTCGTCCGAACGAACGACGATCTTTTCGAACTCTTCGACGGTCTTCAAACGCCCGAGAACGTTGATTTTGAACTGAATGAAGTCGTTCGACTTTTCCACCCCGACCGAACCGGCCGCGGCTTGAATGTTTTGCGTTTGAATCGCCTTCGAAATGTCGCTGGCGGAGATCCCCATCGCGGACATGCGGAGCGGGTCGAGCCAAACGCGCATACTGTAAACGGAGCCCCCTTGCAAGTCGGCGGAGCTAACGCCGTCGACGCGGCCCAAGTCGTCTTTGACGTTGGTGCGGATGTAGTTGCTCAAGTCGCTGACGGTGCGGTCCGGCGCGATCTTCGGGTCGGTGAAGAACGCGATCATGCACAAGATGTCGCTCGAGCGTTTTTGCACTTGGACGCCTTGGTTTTTGACTTCCTGCGGCAAGACCCGCTCGGCGCGCTTAACGGCGTTCTGCACGTTGACCTGCGCGATGTCGGCGTCGGTGCCGTATTCGAAGGTGATCGTGCAGGAGTAGTTCCCGCTGTTGTCGCTCGTCGACGAGTAGTACAAGAGGTGTTCGAGCCCGTTGAACTGCTCTTCGAGCGGCGCGGCGATCGTTTCGGTGATGACCTGCGCGCTGGCGCCGACGTAGCTCGTCGAGACGCGAACGGTCGGCGGCGCGATTTCCGGATACTCCGCGACCGGAAGCATCGGAATGCAGATCGCCCCGGCGAGGATCATCACCAACGAAATGACGATCGCCAGTTTAGGCCGCTTAATAAAAATGTCGGAAATCATGCGAGATCGGCCTCCTCGTCCTTAACGGAACGACGGCGAGCGCGTAAGAACGCGAGCCCTAAGAGCGGGAACGCGACGACGGCGCCGGTCGCCAAAAAGCGGAGATTCGCCTTCGAAAGAGAGTTCGAAGCGGTTTTCGCCGGCGCGGCGTCGGTTTCGCGCGCGATCGGCTCGGCGGTTTCGGCTTCTGCTTCCGCTTCGGCTTTGTCGGCTTTCGGCGCGGCGTCGGCGACGTAGTCGGCGGCGACCGGGCGCACGAGCTCGAACGGCTTCGCCTTGTGCGTTCCGTCCATGACGACGACGTCGCCCGGTTTGACGCCGGAGTAAATCGCTTGGACGTTCCCGTCGATCGGTCCGGAAACGACGTCGCGACGCAAGACCATCTTATATTGCGGATCGACGACTTTACCGTCTTTGAAATCGACCGCGACTTCGCCGGTTTTCGGGTTTTTCGTTTCGTAACGTTTGAGGAACTCGGCCAGGAACTCGTCGCGAGTCTTGGCGCCGCTCTCAACCTCGGCGATTTGCGCCTTAAAGCGGACGTCCTCGGCGATTTCCGCGTAGAGTTCGTCGTTCGAAAGCGCGTCGGTCAAGACGTAAACGAAATAGCCTTTTTCGTCGAACATGACGGCGGACGGTTTCACCGAGGCCGCCTTTTCGCTTTCGCGGCGCGTGAGCTCGACCGTAACGACGCCGCCCGAGACGAGCGCTTCGGCGCCCGAATCCGCCGTCGGATTCTCGAAGGTCGCCCACACTTTGACCGTGTCGGTCGTCGTTTTAACGACGTTGTCGCGCATCGCGACGGTTCCGCGGCAGATTTCGTCGGTTCCGCGTTTTTTATAGTAGCCGCCGTCCGAGAGTTTCAGCGCGATTTGCGCTTCGCTCTTCATTTTGTCGAAGTCGCCGTCGAACATCGTCAAGAAGTCGCGTTCGCTGAGCGAAAAACGAACGTAAATCGGATTCGTTTGCACGACCGTGGCCAACGTATTGTTCGCCGAAACGTAGTTCCCGGTCGTGCGCTCGACGCGGCCGACGCGCCCGTTGATCGGCGAATAAACGTCGGCGTGGTAAAGATCGTCGACCGCAAGTTTCAACTGCGACGCGGCCAAACCGAGCTGCGCTTGAACGCTGCGCAGCTCCGTCTCCGCCTTTTGCATGTCGTCGAGCGAACCCGCTTGCTTGGCGTAGAGCGCGGCGACGCGGTCGAAGTTCGTTTTAGCGTATTTGATGCGTTCGACCAGCTCGTGGAGCGTCGAAATCGCGACGCCGACGCTCGCGACGTAGCGCGTTTTGTCGACGGTGAAGAGCTTTTGCCCGGCTTTGACGAGGCCGCCTTCCTCGAACGTTTCGTTCGGCGCGGCTTCCGACGCCTTCAAGCGTTTCAGCGAGTCTTCCATCGCCGCTTGAACGGCGGGCAACTCGGCCAAGACGCCGGCGTCGGTCATGCTTTGGAGCGTTTTTTCAAGCGCGTTGACGACGACGCCGACGTCGGAATAGAGTCCGGCGACGCCGTCTTCGACCGCCTCCTGCCCCGACGCGGCGCCGCGCTGACGCGCGAGAAGCGTTCCGGCGACGCGAGCGACCAACTCGGCCTTCTCGATCGGTTCGACCGTTCCGACGTACTTTTTCTTCGTTTGCGGCGTCGTTTCCCCCGCCGCCTCCGCGACGACGGTTGCTTTAGCGGCCGGAGCCGCGCCCGGTTGGGCTTGCGCCGCGGCGACGCTCCCTAAAAGAATCGCTCCGACGAGCGTTCCGCGAATCCACGATAAGTTTGACACAACGTTCTCCTTCGAACGCGACGCGAATGAAACGTCGCTCCGTCAAGATCGACGCCCGACGACGGCGCGGTCGTCGCGTTTCGCGTTCCTCTCATGCGCCGAGCCGGCCCAAACGGCGCGAAGCCGGTTCGACCGTCAAAAAACAAAAGTTCGAACTAACTTTACAGGATACCCGAGTTTTTTAAAAGAGCAAGAGGCCGAGTCGTAAAAACGCCCTATATATTAATAGGGAATTAATATCGACGCAGAAACGCGAAGGCGAACGTCGGTCGGCGACGCGGCCGCAAGTTCAACTTTACCGGTTTTTCCAGTTATTCCACGCTTTCGTTTTGCGTTTCGCTCGTCCGCGGTCGCGCCGTAAAAATTTTTTGAAAAAAAATTTTCCGATTTTTCCGCTTCGACAGCCGTCGACGCAAGCTCTTTTTCGGCGGTATGCGAAAACGCTTCGAAAACAACGCGATTTTTCTCAAAAAATCCAGTTTTTTTTCACAAAATTCCGATTATTCCGGCTCCCCCCTCCAAAAACGCGCGTTTTTTCCTCCTTTTTTCTCAAAAAAGCGCAAGTTCGAAAAAAAAATCGCCGACTTGACGCCGCCAAACCGCGCCGTTAGATCTTCGCTATTCCACGCAATCCCAACAATCAACGCCGCCGCGCTAGTCTAATTTTCCGACATTCGCGTCGCAATCCGCCGCTTCCTAATTTTCAGAGCGTTTGGAGCGACCGGCTTCAGCGGTAAAATCTCCAAATCCGGTTAAAGTCTCCCGAAATATTTTTACGATATTGATACCGCTAAGGACTTCGGTCAACATTTCATATCAACGGAAAAAGAGGTAATCAGGGATGAAACCTTATTTTCAACGAGGAATCGCGCTGGGCGCGCTTTTAGCGCTCGTCGTCGGCGGCGGGTGCAAGGTCGGCTCCGACTATCAAAAGCCGAACGCTTCGGCGCAACTTAACGAGTCGTACACGCAAATCGAAGCGGACGAAGTGCAAGAACAAGTCGGCGCCGACGTCTCGAGTTGGTGGTCGCAAATCAACGACGAAACGCTGGCTCGCCTGACGAGCGAAGCGGTCTCCGGCAACCTGACCCTGCGCGAAGCGATGTTCCGCATCCAAGCGGCCCGCGCGGCGCTCGGTTCGACAAGCTCGAACCTTCTGCCGCAAGTCGCGCAAGACGGCGGCTACGCGCACCAAACGCGTCAAGGCCACTCGCAAAGCGTCTTCTCGACCGCGACCTCGATGAGTTGGGAAATCGACGTGTTCGGACGTATTCAGCGCTCGATCGAAGCCGCGACCGCGGACATGGAAGTCCAACGCGAGCTTTACCGCGACGCTTACGTCATTTTGATCGGCGACGTCGCCCAAGCCTACGTCGACGCTCGTTCGTACCAAGAGCAAATTCGCGTCGCGTTGCTGAACATTCGCATTCAAGAGCGCACGGTTAAGTTCGTCGACGACAACGCGTTCGCCGGCGCGATGTCGCAGCTCGACAAGCGTCGCGCTCGCGGGCCGCTGAACGTTACCGAAGCGTCGCTCTCCGCGCTCGAAGCGCAATATCAACAAGCGTTGAACCGCATCAGCATTCTCGTCGGCCAACCGGCGGGCTACGTCGACGAAATGATGCGCGTCGCCAACGACGACATTATCAACATGACCGACGCCGAGCTCGACGGCATGCTGAGCGCGATCCTGAACGAAGCGACCGTCCTCGCCAAGAGCGTCGAAGACGAAATGAAGGCGCAAGGAAAAGACAACGCGGAAATTCAACGCGCCGTCGAAGAAGCGACCGACGAACTCCTCTTCGCGAAAATGGACGAGATTCTGCCGAACCTCATTCCGGTCGCGCCGAGCGAAATTCTCGTCGGGATTCCGGCGGACTTGCTCCGTCGTCGTCCGGACGTTCGCGCCGCGGAACAACGGATCGTCGCGCAAAACGCGCGAGTCGGCGTCGCCGTCGCGGACCTTTACCCGATGTTCTCGCTCAGCGGTTCGTTCGGGCTCGAGGCGAACTCGTTCTCGAACATGTTCGACAACGACTCGATCGCCGCGGGCGTCGGCCCGGCTTTCCGTTGGAACATTCTCAACTTTGGGAAGTATCGTTTCAACATCGAAGCGCAACGCTTCATGCAGGAAGAGTTGATCGCGAAGTACCGTCAAACGATTTTGGAAGCCGCCGAAGACGTCGACAACGCGCTCGTTTCCTACGTCGAGGAGCTGCAGCGCAACGACGATCTTAACAAAGCGGTCGTCGCGTACTTCCACGCCGTTTTGCTCGCGAACTTCCGTCGCGAAAGCGGCGCGGACACGATCCAACCGGTGTTGGAAGCGCAAGCCGGCCTCCTGTCGTCGCAACTTCAACGCGTCCAATGCAAGGCGGGCATGGTCGGCTCGGTCGTTCGTCTGTACCGCGCTCTCGTCGGCTACTGGGATTCGAACACGTCTTCCGACCCGACCGCTCCGGCCTCGGCCGCCGTCGCGAATCGTCGAC